>DASUXP010000186.1:0-3836 GCA_036377835.1 Sphingomicrobium sp.
AGTTCTGGAAGGTGATCGAGGCGAGCGTCTGGTTCTCCGGCTCGATATGCACGGCTTCCTTGGCCTCGACCGCCTGGTGGAGCCCGTCAGACCAGCGCCGCCCGACCATCATCCGGCCCGTGAATTCGTCGATAATGACGACCTTTCCGTCCTTGACGATGTAATCGATGTCCTTCTTGAACATCACATTGGCCTTGAGCGCCTGATTCAGGTGGTGGACCACCTGCGTGTTGACGATGTCGTAGAGGTTGCGGCCCTCGATCACGCCTGCCTCCTCCAGCATCCGCTCGGCCTTCTCTGTGCCGTCCTCCGTCAGGACGACCGACCTCTGCTTCTCGTCCTTCTCGTAATCGTCCGCCGCGAAGCTCTTCACGATCTTGTCGACGGAAACGTAGAGCTCCGACTTGTCGTCGGTCGGCCCCGAGATGATGAGCGGAGTCCGCGCCTCGTCGATCAGGATCGAGTCCACCTCGTCGACGATGGCGAAATTGAACGGCCGCTGGACCATATGCTCGCGCGAATATTTCATGTTGTCGCGCAGATAGTCGAAGCCGAACTCGTTGTTGGTCCCGTAAGTGATGTCGGAGCCGTAGGCGTCGCGCCGCTCCTGGTCGGAGAGGTTGGGGACGATCACCCCGACGCTCATCCCGAGGAAGCGATAGATCTGCCCCATCCAGCCGGCGTCGCGGCGCGCGAGATAGTCGTTGACGGTGACGACGTGGACGCCCTTGCCTTCGAGTGCGTTCAGATAGACCGCGAGCGTGGCAACCAGCGTCTTGCCTTCGCCGGTCTTCATCTCGGCGATCTCGCCGCGGTGGAGCGCGATTCCGCCGATCAGCTGGACGTCGTAGTGCCGCTGGCCGAGCGTGCGGATCGCCGCTTCGCGCACCGTGGCGAAGGCCTCGGGGAGCAAATCGTCGAGCCTCTGCCCGTTGGCGAGCCGCTGACGGAAAATTTCGGTCTGGCGGCGAAGCTCGTCGTCCGTCAGCGCGGAAATGGTCGGCTCCAGCGCGTTGACCGCATCGACATATTTGCCGAGCCCGCGGACATAGCGGTCGTTTGCCGATCCGAAGATGCTCTTTGCCAATCCGGCGATCATGAAATTTCCTTAAAACCCGCGCGTTCAAGATAGGCGCAAACCCGTCGCCGACGCTCTGGGAAACTGCGCCGGGCGATGTAAGGAGCGCCCCTGTCATAGTCAATTAACGGCAGGGGTATCGCGATGCCGAAACGAACCGGCGGATGCATGTGCGGCAGCGTGCGTTTCGCGCTGGACAGCGAGCCGGGCGACTGCGGATGGTGTCACTGCCGCACTTGCCAGCTGTTCGGCGGCGCTCCGGCCATGGCGTTCGCCTGCGTCCCCGCCGGCGATTTCCGCTGGACCGAGGGCGAGGGAAAGCTGCGCTGGGTCAAGTCATCGAGCTTCGGCCGGCGCGCCTTTTGCGGCAATTGCGGCTCCCCGCTCCAGGTGCGTGTCGACCACCAGCCGGAAACTGTGGATTTTCCGATCGTCTCACTGGATGAGCCCGACGCTGTCGCGCCGGAATTCCACATTTTCTGGGGCAGCCGGGTCGGCTGGTTCGACCCCGCCGACGGGCTTCCGCGCCACGACAAGTTCCGGCCCGATACGCGCGGCCTCGACGGCACCGAGCCGCCGGACAATTCCTCGCTGTCAGGCGGCGGAGGAGGAAGCGGCGCCTAGGTTTGCCTCGATCCACTGCTGTATCTGGCTGCGGGGCGCCGCGCCGACCTTCTGCGCCACCGGCTGGCCGCCCCTGAACAGCAGCATGGTCGGGATCCCGCGGACGCCGTAGCGGACCGGCGTATCGGGGTTCTCGTCGATGTTGAGCTTGGCGATGGTCACCTTGTCGCCGAGCTCGCCGGCGATTTCCTCGAGCGCCGGCGCGATCATCCGGCAGGGACCGCACCACTCGGCCCAGAAATCGACCAGCACCGCCCCTTCGGCGCCCAGAACATCGGTCGCGAAGCTCTGATCGGTGACGGTCTTGGTGGCCATGGCGCGAATCTCCAGCTCAAAAGGTTAACGCGCATATGGGCACTCGGGCGGCGACCCTCAAGCGTCAAGTACCAACAGGGTTGGCCCCGCCGTGTAGAGAAGGGCCGCACGCACCTCGCGCCCGGGGAAGATGACCCGCAATGCATCGGCATAGGCGCTCATCTGCGCCCGGTGCGAGGCCGGGATGTCGCTTGCGCCCGAAGGCACCCGCCCCGTCTTGAAGTCGATCACCGACACCCGCTCCTCCTCGACCAGCAGCCGGTCCACAGTCCCGGCGATGACCCGCCCGTCTGGGACGGTGGCCGCAAGCGGCGCCTCGCCGAGCGAACCGGCACCGAACAGCGGCGCAAAGGCGGGATCGGACAGGATTGTGCACACCTGCGCGACGATCTCGTCGCGAACCGCTGCGTCAGCGAGCCCGCCCGAGCGCTCGAGCCACTTGCGCGCCGCCTCGGCCCGGACCTCGGGAGCGACTGCGACGAGACGCTCCAGCAGCTGGTGGATCAACGTCCCCCGCCGGGCGGCGGCACGCATCTTTTCGCTCGGCGGCGGCACGCTCTCGTCGTCGGCGGCGATCGCCGACGGCGCGAGCGGCCGCGGCGGGCGCGATTCCGCAGGCGCCGGCTCGACTGCCCATCGCGGAACCGCGATCGGCGGCAGCTCGGCCTTATCTCTCCTTTTGACCGGAACCAACTCGCCCGACCCGTAGGAGGCGGCGACATGCCCTTCCCCCGGCGATGCCCCCATCTCGGCCATCGCCTGCTGCACAACGAGGTGCCAGCAATTGGCGGGGCGCGGGTCGGAGCCATCCTTCTTCTCGCGGGGCTGCACGCCGGCGACGATCAGCCGGTCCTCGGCCCGTGTCAGGCCGACATAGAGCAGCCGCATATGCTCCTCGAGGTCGCGCTTTTCCTGCGCCTGAATCCGCTCTTCGAACGGCGGGCCGAGCTCCTCCTTGCGCGGGCGGAGCAGCGGGACGGCGCCCGACCCGGAGACCTCCATGTCCACCGCAATCGGCCGCCGTCCGAGCCGCGCCGGATCGGCCGTGGCGTCGGCGAGGATCACCACCGGCGCCTCTAGCCCCTTGGCCCCGTGGACGGTCATCACCCGCACTTCATTGGCGGGCTGTCCGGGATCGCGCTGCACGTCGACCGTCCCGCGCGAGAACCAGGCGAGGAAGCGGTCGAGCGAGGCGACCTCGTTGCGCTCGAACTCGAGCGCGCTGTTCATAAGCTCGTCGATCGCGTCTCGCGCCGCGAGCCCGAGGCGGGAATAGAGCCGCCGGCGGCCCTGCATCGGCCCGCTGAGGATCGTTTCGAGGAAGCGCGAAGGCGGCGTGAAGTCCGCGATCCGCAGCAGCTCGGAGAGCGCTTCGTGCGCTTCCGGAAACTCTGCCGCGCGTCGCCGCAACTCGCGCCACAGCGAACCCTTGCGGCCATATGCGAGCCCGCGCAGCCGGTCCTGGTCCCAGCCGATCAGCGGCGAGACGAGCAGGCAGGCGAGGCTGAGGTCGTCCTTGGGCTGGACCGCGAACTTCACCGCCGCGAGCAGGTCCTGCACCGCCAGCGGCTCGTGCAGGTGCAGCCGGTCGACTCCCGCCACGGGCACGCCGGTGGCGAACAGCCGGGCGACGATCAGTGAGGCGAGCTCGCCGCGGCTGCGCACCAGCACCAATATATCGCCCGGAGTCACCGGCCGCCCAGTCGAGGCGAGCACCGGCGCTTCCTCGATCACCGCCGCGATCCGCTGCGCGAGATGCTCGGCGTAGCGCCGGTCGCGCAAGCTGATCCACCGCTCCTCGCCCTCGTCGGATTCATCG
>DASUXP010000187.1:0-12395 GCA_036377835.1 Sphingomicrobium sp.
GCCTCGCCGACCGGCCTGTGCGCGAAGTGATGACCCCGCGCACCGAGGTCGACTGGATCGACGTCAACGCCACCCCCGAGGAGGTCCGGGCCGCTCTGCTCCATACCCCGCATAGCCGGCTCCCGGTGGCCGACGGCTCGATCGAGAACATGGCCGGCGTGATCCAGGTCCGCGACGTCCTCGCCGCCGTTCTCGAGGACCGGCCGATCGAGCTCAACCGGCTGTGCCGGGCGGCGCCGGTGATCCCCGACCTCATGGACGCGATGGACGCGCTCGCCGTGCTGCGCAGCGCCGACGTACCGCTCACGTTCGTCCATGACGAATATGGCCATCTCGACGGGATCGTCACGCCGGGCAGCATCCTCGCGGCGCTCGCGGGCACCTTCGCGCATGACGTCGAGCACGGGGAGGAGCCGCCGCTGGTCGAGCGCGAGGACGGTAGCTGGCTTGTTTCCGGCGCGGCCAGCGCCGATTTGCTCGCCGACCGGCTCGGCGTGCAGCTTCCCCACGAGCGCGACTATTCGACCGTCGCCGGCTTCGCTCTGTCGGTGCTCAAGCATTTGCCCGAAACGGGCGAAAGCTTTCGCCACGACAGCTGGCGGTTCGAGATCGTCGACATGGACGGCCGCAAGATCGACAAGCTCATCGCCTCACGCCCGAAGAAGCGTTCCGCGGAAGCCGAAGCGAAAGCCGTCGGCTAGGCACTCGCATCATCCCGGCCGTGATCCGGGATCCGCCTTTTCTGATCGACGTCGCGAGAAAGGCAAACCCCGGATCAAGTCCGGGGTGACGAGCGAGTGCAGATTCGCACTAGCTCGTCAGAGCTTGCCGAACCTTTGTTCGAACCCGTCGATGTCGTTGCGGGCGAGATAGTCGGCCTGCTCGATCACCCGGTCGCGGGTGAGCCTGCCGCGGAACGCGCCGAGCTGGTCGTCGAGCCGCTCGATCTCGTTCGGGGTGAGCGCCGCGAGCTGCTCGAAGCGGTGGAAGCCCATGTCGTGCAACGCGTCGGCCAGCTTCGGCCCGATCCCCTTGATCAAGGCGAAATCGTCAACGGGACCCGCCACCCCGTCGAGCTTGCGGTGAACCGGAGCTCCGATCAGCTCGCCGGTGACGTCGCTAGCGGCCGCGGCCGCCTCGCCGGCAAGCCCCCTCCCTTCGGGCGGGCGCGAGTGGGCCATGTGCGGGCGCACGGGGGCGCTGTCGGTCAGCCGCACCCGCTGCCGCGGCCGAAGCAGCGTGAATGCGACCGCAACGGCAATGATTGCGAGAAGGACTAGCCACCAATATTCGCGCAGAAATTCCATTTCAGATCACCAGTTCCATTGAGCGTTGTAGCGCCGGCGCAGCTCGACCAGATAGGCGAGCAGCAGCCCGACAAGGAAGCCCAGAAGCGATACTCCGAGGCCCTCGGCGAGGAGCGGGATGCCGGCGCTCCGCGACCATGACGCGCGGCTGACCCCCGGCACCTGGCTAAGCAGCCGCGCAAGCTCGGGCCTCTGGAAATCGTCGGCCGGGCCGGACAGGACCAGCTGCCGTGTCAGCGGGCCGCGATGAAGGACTGCGGTCACCTTGCTCATCTCATAATGATCAAGCGCCGCGCGCGCCGTCCGTTCCACGCTCGCGCTGAAGCGGTCGGCGGCGCCCACCGGGCCGTGCCACAGCGCGGCGAGGAGGATCGTCGCGGCAAGCCCCAGCGCGAGGACCAAGGACCGCCTGGCGTCGCGGCGGAAACCGAAGGCGCCAGCGATCACCCCCGCCGCGATCCCCGAGCCGAGCGCCGGCCAGAAATAGCTCCACAGTGCGTTCATGCCGTCTCCCGCGCCAGCTCGCGCCAGCCGATGTCGCGGCGGTGGAAGCCGTCGGCGAAGTCGATCTGGTCGACGGCGCGATAGGCGCGCGCGCGCGCGTTGGCGAAGCTGTCGGCGACGGCGGTGACGGCGAGCACCCGGCCGCCTTTCGCGACGAGGCCCTGTTCGCCAAGCGCGGTGCCGGCATGGAAGACGGTGACGCCTTCCACCTGCTCGGCGGAGTCGATCCCGCGGATGCTCCCGCCGCTGGCCGGGGTGCCCGGATAGCCGCGCGCCGCGACGATCACGGTCATCGAGTGTTGCGGCGCGAGGCGGGGCGGATCGATCGCGGCGAGCTTGCCCGTCGCGACCGCGAGAAGCAGCTCGGCGAAATCGCCCTCGACCAGCGGCATGATCGCCTCGCACTCGGGATCGCCGAAGCGCACGTTATATTCGATCAGCTTGGGCCCCGCGGAGGTCAGCATGAGACCGGCATAAAGCACGCCGTTGAACGGCGTTCCGGCCGCAGCCATTGCCCGCACGGTCGGGCGGACGATCTCCTCCATTGCCCGGTCCTCGAGCTCGGCAGTGAGGACCGGTGCCGGGGAATACGCGCCCATCCCGCCGGTGTTGGGACCGGTGTCGCCCTCGCCGACCCTTTTGTGGTCCTGCGCCGAGGCGAGGAAGACGGCGGTCTCGCCGTCGACCAGCGCGAACAGGCTCGCCTCCTCGCCCTCGAGGAATTCCTCGATCACCAGCGGCCCGCCGCCAGCCGCGGCGATCGCCTCCTCCGCTTCCTCGCGCGACAAAGCGACGGTGACGCCCTTGCCGGCGGCGAGGCCGTCGGCCTTGATCACGACCGGCACGCGGAACCGGTCGAGCGCATCGCGCGCCTCCGCGGCATTCTCGGCGCGAACATAGTCCGCGGTGGGGATATCGTTGGCGCGGCAGATGTCCTTGGTAAAGCCCTTGGACCCTTCGAGCCGGGCCGCGGCCGCGCTCGGACCGAACGCGGCGATGCCGGCGGCGCGCAAGGCATCGGCCACCCCCGCGACCAGCGGCGCCTCCGGGCCGACGACGACGAGGTCGATGGCTTCATCCCGGGCCAGGCTGATGACGGCCGGTGCATCGCACGGGTCGATCGCCACACATTCGGCCCAGCGGCCGATCCCCGGATTGCCCGGCGCGGCGAGGAGCTTGCCGCAGCTCGGCGATTGCCTAAGGCGCCAGGCGAGCGCATCCTCGCGACCGCCCGAACCCAGAAGCAGAATGTTCATGGATCTCCCTGACGACACGCCAGCCGGACTGTTAGCGAACGTCGCTCCCGGCGACAATTCGCCCGCGCTCAGCGTCAGCGAACTTTCGGGTGCGCTCAAGCGGACCATCGAGACGGCGTTCGGCCAGGTCCGCGTCCGCGGCGAGATCTCCGGCTTCAAGCGCCACAGCTCGGGCCATTGCTATTTCACCTTGAAGGACGAGAACGCCTGCATCGACGCGGTGGTGTGGCGAAGCAATGCCGCCACGCTTGCCTTCCGCCCGGAGGACGGGGCCGAGGTCATCGCCACCGGCAAGCTCACCACTTATCCCGGCCGCTCCAAGTACCAGATCGTCGTCGAGCGAATGGAGCTCGCGGGCGAGGGCGCGCTGCTGGCGCTGCTCGAGAAGCGCCGCAAGGCGCTCGCCGCGGAGGGGCTGTTCGCGCCCGAGCGCAAGCGCAAGCTTCCGTTCCTGCCGCGGGTGATCGGCGTGGTCACCTCGCCGACCGGAGCGGTGATCCGCGACATCCTCCACCGCCTCGAGGACCGCTGTCCGACGCATGTCATCCTGTGGCCGGTGCCGGTGCAGGGAGAAGGGGCGGCGGCCAGGGTCGCCGAGGCGATCCGCGGCTTCGCCGAGTTCGCCCCGAAGCCGGACCTGCTGATCGTCGCCCGCGGCGGCGGGTCGATCGAGGATTTGTGGGCCTTCAACGAGGAGGAGGTAGTGCGCGCCGCGGCCGAATCGCCGATTCCGCTGATTTCGGCCGTCGGGCACGAGACCGACACCACGCTGATCGACCATGCCGCCGACCTGCGCGCGCCGACTCCGACCGCCGCGGCGGAGCTTGCCGTCCCAGTGCGCAGCGAGCTTTTCGCCGAGCTCGCCGAGCTCGCCCACCGCGCCCGCGAGTGCCTGTCGCGCCGCGCCGATCGCTGCCGCGAGCGCTACGAGCTGACCGCATGCCGCTGGCCCGAGGCGCAGTCGCTCTTTGCCCCGGCGGTGCAGCGTGTCGACGATCTCGGCGAGCGGCTTCCGCGCTCGCTCGCCGCCCGCGCCGGCCATGCCCGCGCCGACATGAACCTCGTCGCCGGACGATTGCGCCGAGACATCGTCGAGCAGCGCATCGCCCGTCTCTCCGAGCAGCTGTCCTCGCTGTGGAAGATGGCCGAGCTGGTCCACCCCGAACGCCCGCTCGGCCGCGGCTTCGCGCGCGTAACAGCCCGCTCGGGCAAGACCCTGGTGACCGCCGCCGACGCGCGCGCCGAAGCGCTGCTGACGCTGCACTTCGGCGACGGGCCGGTCGATGCCTCGGTCGACGGCGAGGCCGCGGCGGCTCGCCTTGAGCGCAAGCCGAGGCGGTCCTACATGCCGCCGCAGCCCGGCCTGTTCGACGCGGGCGAGGAGTAGCGGCGATGCTGATGTCTGGGAGCGGGCGACCGGCGCGGGTCCATTATCTGGCGGGCACGTTCCGCCTGCTGTCCGACGGCGACCATGTGGTGTGCGCGGTCACCGGCGCGCGAATCCCGCTGCACGAATTGCGTTACTGGAGCGTCGCTCGCCAGGAAGCCTATGCCGATGCCGAGGCGAGCTTCGAGGCCGAGCGCCGCGCCGGCTCCTAAGCGATCCGCTTGACCTTGAAGCCCGGCTGACCGTTCAGCCGGAGGAAGAAATTGCCGAACGTCCCGCGGTGCACCACGACCTTCTGCCCGCGCTCGGGCGGAAGGCCCAGCATCGCATCGTCGGTCTGCGACCAGGTCGACCCGTCGGCGAGGCGAATGACCCAGCCGCCGTCGCCGTTGTGGGCGAAGCTGGCGACCGTGCTCGCGATCTCCCGCACCTGGTCGTCGTCGCCGCCGAACAGGCCGGCGAAATCGGGCACCGAGAATCCGAACAGCGACCGCTTGGCCGCGGTGGCGCGCGCCCGGTCGATCATCACCAGATCCTTCTTGGCGATGGCCTGGTCGATCGCCGCCGCCTCGCGGTCGTAGCATTGCAGGCGCTGCGCGGTGTCGGTCAGCGCCCGGCAGGCCATCAGCCGCTGAACGCTCGCCGGAGTGCCCGTCTGGGCTGCCCGGCGGGCCGCTTCGGCGCCGCTTGCGACCAGCGTCAAAGCCGCTGCAAACAACAGGATTTTTCGCATTTTCCCTCGCCCGGACTGCTTTCCGGCAGCTAAGCGCAGGAGGCCAAAAAGCACAAGGGAACGCTGTTGCAAAATTGATACAGCGCATTGACAACTCGCCTGCGCCGCGGTGCCAGCCGTTGCCAGCCTCTTACAGCTTAACCTATCACGAGGTGCAGTTCGGCAAAGTTGCGTTTGCCGATCCACGGCAGCCGTGCCCCGTCGCGCGGCTAGTGAAGGGGAAGATTTTTATGAAGCTCGATTTCCGCCAGCGCCTGCTCACGACCACGCTTCTGGTCGGCGCCAGCATGGCCGCGTCGCCCGCCCTCGCGCAGACGACGGGCAATCCGCCGGATACCGCGACGAGCAACCAGCCCGAGACCACCACTCCGGTCGAGGGGCAGACGACGGTCCCGTCGGTTTCGGCTACGGGCGAGCAGGTCCGCAGCGCGCAGGACATCGTCATCACCGGCACCCGCATCCCGCAGCCGAACCTGACTTCGGCGAGCCCGGTGACGGTGCTGACCAGCCAGGAGCTCAAGCTTTCGGGCACGAGCCGCACGGAAGACCTTCTGAACTCGCTGCCGCAGTCCTTCGCGGCGCAGGGTTCGACGGTGTCCAACGGCGCGACCGGAACCGCGGAAGCCAACCTTCGCGGCATCGGCTCGGCCCGCACCCTGGTGCTAATCAACGGCCGCCGCCTGCAGCCGGGTGACCCCCGTCAGCCGACGTCCGACCTCAACTTCATCCCTTCGACGCTGATCAAGCGCGTCGACGTGCTGACCGGCGGCGCTTCGTCGGTGTACGGCGCGGACGCCGTTGCGGGTGTCGTCAACTTCATCATGGACACCAACTTCCGCGGCCTTCGCATCGACGGCCAGGCGAGCGTGTTCAACCACAACAACCATGGCGGCACCAACATCCTCGCCGCGAACGAGGCGGCGGGCTACCGGGCACCGCGCGACATGAGCACCAACGGCGGTGCCCAGGACCTGTCGGTGGCGTTCGGCGCAGGGTTCGACGACGACCGCGGCAGCATCATGGCCTACGCCACCTACCGCAAGCAGGACGCGGTGCTCGAATCGACGCGCGACTATTCGTTCTGTTCGTTCGGCGCCAACCCGGCCTACATTCCGAACCCGGACGAGACCGACTTCTATTGCGGCGGCTCGAGCACCTCGGCCGAAGGCCGCCTGCGCGTGTTCGATCCGGTCACCGGCGCGCGGCTGGTGAACCGACATATCGACGCCGCGACCCACACGCTGGTCCCCGGCGTGCCGTTGTTCAACTTCGCGCCGTACAACTACTTCCAGCGGCCGGACGAGCGCTACACGCTCGGCGCGTTCGCGGAATATGAGATCAGCCCGGGTGCGAAGCCGTACCTCGAAGCGATGTTCATGAACGACCATTCGGACGCTCAGATCGCTCCGTCGGGCAACTTCAACAACACCACCTACCTGAACTGCGACAACCCGCTGTTGTCGGCGCAGCAGCTGTCGCTGATCTGCCAGCCGGGCTTCCTCAACACGGCGGCGGGCCTGCGCCCGATCAACCCGGTCACGGGCCTTCCGTCCGACACCGCGTTCGTCCTCATCGGCCGGCGCAACGTCGAGGGCGGCGGACGCGACGACGACCTCGAGCACACCTCGTGGCGCGTGGTCGGCGGTGTCCGCGGCGACCTGCTCCGCGGCCTGTCGTACGACGCATACTACCAGTGGGGCACGACGCGCCTTGCCGAGACCTATCTCAACGACTTCTCGGTGGTTCGCCTGCAGCGCGCGATCGACGTCGTCGATGCGGATCCCGGCCCCGGCGTGACTCCGGTCTGCCGTTCGGTCCTCAACGGAACCGACCCGAACTGCGTGCCGTGGAACATCTTCGGCTCGCCCTTGATTCCGGGCGTTACCCCGGAAGCGCTGAACTATCTCCAGACTCCGGGCTTCCAGCGCGGTCACGTCGACGAGACGGTCGCCAACGCCAACGTCACGCTCGACGGCGGCGAGTATGGCTTGCAGCTGCCGTGGGCCGATCGGGGCATCGCGCTCAACGTCGGCGGCGAGTATCGCAAGGAGTCGCTCGACTTCCAGACGGACGTCGAATTCCAGTCCGGCGATCTTGCCGGCCAGGGCGGCCCGACGCTCCCGAACTCCGGTTCGTTCGACGTTCGCGAGCTCTTCAGCGAAATCCAGATCCCGGTCATCAGCCACTCGTTCATCGAGGAGCTGACCTTCACCGGCGGCTATCGTTACTCGGATTACAAGGTCAACGATCGCCACTTCAGCACCGACACCTATAAGCTGTCGCTGGAGTTCGCCCCGATCCACGACGTCCGCGTCCGTGCCAGCTACAACCGCGCCGTCCGCGCTCCGAACATCGTCGAGTTGTTCGGCCCGCAGGGTCTCGGCCTTGCCGGCGGTGTCGACCTCTGCGCCAAGGGCTCGGGTCCGAACGGCCCGGCGGGAACTGCGCTGACGACTGCGCAGTGCCTCAACACCTTCTCGACGGCGATCGCCAACGGCGACTTCACCCTCGCGACGGCGACTGCGGCGATCAACGCCGGCCTCGATCCGAACCCGGCCTTCCAGTACAACGCGCTGCTGGGCGGCAACGTGGACCTGACGCCGGAGAAGGCGGACACCTACACCGTCGGTGTCGTTCTCCAGCCGCGGTTCATTCCGGGCCTCGCCGTCACCGTCGACTATTTCGACATCAAGGTGGCGAACCTGATCACCCAGTTCCCGTTCACGGGCGTCGTCGCGAACTGCGGCGCCACCGGTGACCCGGTGTTCTGCGGCCTGATCAATCGCGACGTCACGGGTTCGTTGTTCAACCTGGCCAGTGGCTTCATCACCCTGACCAACATCAACCTCGGCTCGCTCCGCACGAAGGGCGTTGACGTCAACGCCTCCTACGCGCGCCGCATCGGCGGAATGGGAACGTTGAACGCCAGCCTGGTCGGCACTTATCTCGACACGCTGGCCTTCAACACCGGCATCAACCCCGGCCTGTTCGGTCTCGACGGCAAGTATGAGTGCGCCGGCCGCTACGGTCCGACCTGCAGCAACACCGTGGCCGGCGTTCCGAGCCCGCGGTGGAGGCACAAGTTCCGCCTCGGCTTCACGCTGCCGAACGGCCTCGGGATTTCGGGCCAGTGGCGCTACTTCTCGTCGGTGAAGCTCGACACTCTGAGCTCAGATCCTGATCTGAACTTCCTCCTCGGAGGACACGGGTTCGAAGGATCCAGGAAGCTCAATTCGAAGAGCTTCTTCGACCTGGCCCTGACGGCCCGGCTCGCCGACCGGTACAATTTCCGTCTCGGTGCGAACAACATCTTCGACACGGATCCTCCGGTCGCTGGTGGTGAAGCGCTTGGCGGGTTCAGCAACGGCAATACCTACCCGCAGGTCTATGACGCGCTGGGTCGGTACCTGTTCGCCGGCGTGACGATCGACTTCTAAGCCGATCGGCAGCGCAAACTAAGTTTGCGGCGGGCCTCGCGAGAGGTCCGCCGCTTTCTTTTGCGCGGCTTGGCGGTGGAACTCGGGCGCAAGGTCGGGCACATGGGCGCCGTGGATCAACCCCGTGAGGATCAGCGAAGCGTCCCGCCCGGCGATCCGGAGGCGCAATATCGCCAGGCCATCGAGCTTCTCGCCGCGCCGGATTCGGACAGCCACCTCGAGCACGGAATCGCCCTTCTCGATGCAGCTTCGGCGGGCGGCCTGGCCGCCGCCACGGAATTGTGCGCCGTCTTCGAGGCGATGGGCGTCCGCCGCCGGCCGAACTGGGACCGCGCCTTCGACCGACTCGTCGAGGCCGCCGAGCAAGGATCGGCCCGGGCCGGCATGCAGCTACTTTTGCTCGCCGATCCGACATCGGAGCCGGACATCGGCGCGCAACTGGGCAGCTGGCTCGACGTCCGCGAGCGCATTTCACTCGAGCGGCTGTTGAAGTCCGGAGAAAGGGTGACCCTTTCCGACGCGCCGCGGGTCCGCGTCATCCGCGAGTTTGCGACGGCGCCCGAATGCCGCTGGGTGATCGAGCGCGCGCGCGAGCGGCTGAAGCCGGCAATGATCTTCGACCACTCCGGCAGGCATGTCGTCGATCCCGGCCGGAGCAACACCGGCATGGACTTCCGGGTGCTGGAAATGGACCTGGTGCTGGAAGTGCTTCGTGCGCGCATTTCCGCCGCGGTGCGAGTCCCGCTTCCCGTCTTCGAGCTGACCCAAGTCTTCCATTATGCGCCGGGCGAGGAGTTTCGCTTGCATCACGATTATCTAGACCCTTCGAATCCGGATCATCGCAAGCATTTGGCGGATCACGGTCAGCGCATCGCCACGTTTCTCGTCTATCTCAACGACGACTTCGAGGGCGGGGAGACCGAATTTCCGAAGGTTGACGTCCGCTTTCGCGGCAATGCGGGCGACGCCATTTTCTGGGCCAATGTCGACATGGACGGTGCGCCCGATCCGCTCAGCTTCCACTCCGGGCTGCCGCCGAGCTCCGGCGAGAAGTGGCTGCTGTCGCAATGGATTCGCGACCGCGCCGCATCGCCCGCCTAGCCCGTCGATTGCTTTTCCGGCCGAAAGCGGCATCAGTCGGGCCATGCCGGCCATGAGCATCGAGCAGGCGGCGGACGAGGCTGCGGCGCGGGGCGATTTCGAGCGCGCCCGAGCGATGCTCGAGGAAGCCGTTGCCGCCGAGGAGACCAACCAGGCCCTGTGGGTGAAGCTCTCGGCGATGCGCAAGGCGTCGGGCGACCTCGAAGGCGCGCTTGCTGCCGTCGATCGCAGCCTCGCTTTGTCGCCGCTCGATTTCTCCGCGCTGCTTTACCGCGCCATGCTCCTCGATTCGCTCGGCGACCCCGCGGCGGGCGAGGAGTTCGGCAATGCGCTCGCGCAGGCACCTCTCGAAGCCGAGGTGCCGGCTCAGATGCTTCCGGCGATCGCGCATGCGCGCAAGCGCTGGGAGGCGCATCAGCAGGCGTTCGAGCGCCGGCTGCTCGGAGCCGTTCCGGCCGACCTCGGGTCAGTCGCGCGCCGCAAGGTGGAGCGGCTTGCGTCGAACGCCTCGCGGCGCACTCGGCCCTATCACCAGGAACCGAGCAACTTTCATTATCCCGGATTGCCGGAGATCGAGTTCCACGACCGCGGCGCCTTCCCCGAGCTAGCGCTGGTCGAGCAGGCGGCCGACGCGATCCGCGCCGAGTTCGACGCGCTCGTCGCGAGCGAGGCGGCGGAGATGGTGCCCTACATTCAATATCCCGATCGCGTGCCGCTGCGGCAGTGGAAAGAACTCAACCGCAGCCGCGACTGGACCGCGATCCACCTCCTCCAGAACGGCCACCGGATCGAGAGCAACGCCCGCCATTGCCCACAGACTATGGCGGTGCTCGCCCAATTGCCGCAGCCGGACGTGCCCGGTGCATCGCCCAACGCGATGTTCTCGCTGCTCGCCCCGCGCACGCGCATCCCGCCGCACACCGGGGTCGCCAACACCCGGCTCGTGTGTCACCTGCCGCTGATCGTCCCGCCCAACTGCGGTTTTCGCGTCGGAGCGAGGACGCGCGAGTGGCGCATCGGCGAGGCGTTCGTGTTCGACGATACGATCGAGCACGAAGCGTGGAACGAGAGCGACCAGCTCCGCGTCGTCTTCATCTTCGACCTGTGGGCCCCGGCGCTCAGCCAGGCCGAGCGCGAAGCGGTCGCCGCGGTCATCGCCGCGAGCGGGCCCGGGGCCGGAGAAGGCCTGTGAGCGCGGCGACTCGGCGCAAGGTCGACCCGGCGCATGTGCTCGATTCTGCGATCGCGGCACTGAAGGCCGGCGGGCCCGACCTGCCGCTCGGCGACGTCGACGCGGCGCTGGAGGTCGCGCCGGGCGACGCGCGGCTGTGGCACGTCAAAGGCCTGATGCACCGCGAGCAGGACCGGCGCGAGCTCGCCATCCCCGCCTTGCAGCGCGCCGTCGAGCTGGCGCCCAACGAGCCGCTCATCGTCCACGGCTATGCCCGCACCCTGCTCGAAGCCGGCCTTCCGAGTGTCGAGCCCTTCGCCCGGGCGATGAAGCTCAGCCCCAACCGGCCCGACGTGGTCCGCGGGATGGTCGCCGCCCTCGCCGCCGAGGGACGGGTCGACGATGCGATCGCCGGGCTCGAGATGGCGCTGCGCAGCTCGCCCTTGTGGAACGAAGGCCACAACCTGCTCGCGCAAATGCGTTGGGCCAACGGCGATCGGACTGGCTTCACGCGAAGCTTCGACGACGCCCTCGCACGCGATCCCGGCAAGCTCGACCTTCGCCGCGACCAGCTCGTTCAGCTCATGCACGCCGAGCAATGGGACGAAGCGCTGGCGCGGATCGAATCCGGGCGCGCGGTCATGGGCGACAACGCGCTGTTCGTTGCCTACGAAGCCCATGTGCGCTCCGAGTCCGGTGAGCTCGAGGCCGCGGACCGGCTCTTCGACAGGCTGCCTGCTGCGGCGGTCGCCGATATCGACGTGCGCCGGGTGCGCCACTTGCTCCGTTCGGGGCGCGCGGGCGAGGCCTCGGCCCTGCTCGATCAGTGGCTCGACACCGGTGAGCAGCTCTTGTTCTGGCATTATGCGGCGACCGCCTGGCGGCTGACCGGCGATGAGCGGCTCGACTGGCTCGAGGGCGACGAGCGGTTCGTCGGGGTCTATGACCTCACTGCCGAGCTTCCGCCGCTCGACACTCTCGCCGCGACCTTGCGCGGCCTGCACCAGGCGAAGGGCCAGCCGCTGGCCCAGTCGGTTCGCGGCGGCACGCAGACCGACGGCAACCTGTTCCATCGCGTCGAGCCCGAGCTGGTGAAGCTGCGCGAAGCAGTGCGCGGCGCGGTGGAGCGCCACGCGGCGCAGCTGCCGCCGTCCGATCCCGGGCACCCGCTGCTTCGCGCGCGACCCGGCAGCATCCGCTTCATGGGCGCCTGGTCTGTGCGGCTCGCCGGTGGTGGGCATCACTCCAATCATGTCCACCCGCACGGCTGGCTCAGCTCCGCCTTGTACATCGTCCTTCCGCCCGACCTGGGGCGGGAGCAGGCCGGCTGGTTCACGCTCGGCGAGCCGCAGGCGGAGCTCGGCCTCGACCTCCCGCCGACGCGCGCGATCGAGCCGAAGCCGGGAAGGCTCGTGCTGTTCCCGTCGTGGATGTGGCACGGGACCCGGCCGTTCCGCGAAGGGGAGCGGATGACGGTCGCCTTCGACGTCGCCGGCGCG
>DASUXP010000188.1:0-3864 GCA_036377835.1 Sphingomicrobium sp.
CGACGGCCGCGGCGGCGACATCACGATCAATGCCGACAACGGCGGCTCGATCACCGTGAACTGGTGGCTCCATGCGGACGCAACCGGCATCGGCGGGAGAATGCTCGACGGGGGCCTGTTCGGCGGAAACGGCTTCGGCGGCTCGGTTGACATGCACGTCGGCGACGGCAGCTCGATCCACGTGATCCAGGACCTCTCGCTGCGGGCTAACGGAATCGGCGGCCGCTTCATCGGCAGCGGCATTCCGACGAGCGCGCAGGGCGGTTCCGGGTTCGGTGGCGTCGTGACGATGTGGAGCAGCGGGACCGGCACCGACCCGGGATCGATCACTCTGGACGATTTTGCCGAGCTCACTGCCGACGGCACCGGCGGAAGCGGTCAGACCGGCGGCTTCGGCCGCGGCGGCAGCGCCCAGATTTACGCCTATGACGGGTTGATCGCTCTGGGCACCGACACCACGGTCAGCGCGGTCGGGCGCGGGGGCAATGCCAGTGCCGGATTTGGCGGGAGCGGCGGCATTGGACAGGGCGGGACGGCCCTCATCGAGGCGCGCGCGGTGGCGCCCGGCTTCGAAAGCTTCCCGACGCAAGGGACCATCACCGGCGGCAATGCGACCATCGATTCGAGCGGCTTCGGCGGCTCCGGCGGCGCCGGCAATGGCGACAACATCCTCGCCGGCGTGGGCGGCGAGGGCCGTGCCGGCCGTGCCGCGCCGCAGTTCGAACAGTTCGGCGGTTCGTTCGCCAATGCGATGCAGAGCGGCGGATCGCTGACGCTGGCGGACGTCAGCCTCCTTTCAAACGGCTTCGGCGGCGCCGGCGGCGCGGGCGGCAATGGGCAGGCCGGCGGAGCCGGCGGAGCCGGATTCGGCGGAACCGTCGACGCCGGGATCAGCCTCGATTTCTATGCACCCGACGCGACCCTCGGCGCAGCGCATTTCGACGCGGTGACAGGCTTTGCAACCGGCACAGGCGGAGACGGCGGCTCTGGACCGGCCGGCCAGGGCGACGGTGGCTCGGGGACCGGCGGGACGGCCAGCCTGTGGGCGAATTCCACGGTCACGGCGTCGAGCCTCGCCTTCTTCGCGAACGCCAACGGCGGCAACGGCTCGGTCGGCGGAAACGCGGTCGGCGGCACGTCGACTCTCCAGCTGGTCACCGGCGGGCTGCTCGACATCGACGGCGACCTGACGATCGAGGCCGCGGCGGCAAGCGGCAATGCGTCGTTCGGAGCGACCGGCAACGCCCTCGGCGGAACGGCCGAGCTGCTCGCCGAGGGGGGCAGCGTCACGATCGGCGGCGCGGCTTTCCTTTCGGCCGACGGCGATGCCGAGGACGGCGTCGGCAGCGGCACCGGGAGGGGCGGTACGGCCAATGTCCAGGCCAACAGCGGCGGATCGATCGCCGCGGGCTCGATCACGGCGCAGGCGAATGGCGAAGGCGGGAACGGCACCGCTTTGGCAGGGGGCGGGTTTGGCGGCACTGCCAAGGTATTGGCGCATGCAGGTTCGTCGATCTCGACCGGCAATTTGACGAGCAGCGCGACCGGCCTCGGCGGCGACGGCCCGAATGGCGCGCTCGGTCTCGGCGGGGACGCCCAGGCGGGCGCCGTCGAGCTCGACGGAAGCCTGACCGCCACCGGCCTCGTCACTGTGAACGCCAGCGGCACCGGCGGCACGGGAAGCGCAACAGGTACTGGCGGCGACGGCTACGGCGGCTCCGCCGCCTTGTACGCCGGCGTCGGCGATACCAGCGGCGGCGGGGCGACGGTCACGATCAACAATGCGCAGGTGATGGCCAAGGGGACTGGCGGCACCGGCGGCAGCGGCGGCACCGGCTACGGCGGTGGCGATCCGGCCGAGACCGGCGGAGTCCAGATCGGCGCCCGGATGGGGACGCTGACGATCACCGGCTCGCTGAATGCATCGGCCGAAGGGATCGGCGGCGCCTCGTCGAACGGCGTCGGCGGGCAGGGGCTCGGCGGCAATATCCTCGTCGGCGCGAACTTCGCCGGTGACGTGGGCACGGCGACGGCCACGCTCGGTACGGCGTTCCTGACCGTGAACGGCACCGGCGGCGCCGGCGGCGGCGCCGATAATGCCGGCGGCGACGGCACCGCCGGCGAGATAGAGGTCAGCACCCCGACCAGCGACTCGCACCTCAACGCGACAAGTTTGAAGCTTCGTGCCGAGGGCACCGGCGGAGTGGGCGGTAATGGCGCGACCGGAGGAGTCGGCGGTGAGGGGACTGGCGGCCATTTGTTGATCGACATCGCTGCCGGTACGGCGAACCTCGGCGCGATCGAGAGCTTCGCCCGCGGCTTCGGTGGAGATGGCGGCACCGGCTCGACCGGCGCCGGCGGCGCCGGCGGGAACGGTTTCGGCGGTCTGGTCGAGCTCAATGTCGCGGCGACCCTGACCGGCACTTCCTACGACACCTTTGCCCGTGGGCGCGGCGGAGTCGGGGGCGCCGGCACGATTGCGGGCGCGGGCGGCGACGCAGAAGGCGGTACCTCCAACCTGATGATCTTCACTGGCGGCGACGCGACCTTCACCGGCAACGTCGGAATCAATTCGACCGCCTTCGCCGGTGACGGTTCGTCAGGAGGCGACGCACTTGGAGGCCATTCCAACGCCTTCATCGACGGCTCGCTCACGGCGGGCACCTTGCAGGTCACCGCGCAGGGCTTGGGCGGCATCGGCTCGGCGGGTGCCGGCGGCAACGGTACAGGCGGCTTCTCGGACCTCTCCATCAACGGCACCGTGACGGTCACCGATTTCACCGTGATGCTGAACCAGGGCCTCGGCGGCAACGGAACGACGGCCGGCGGCGACGGCAGCGGCGGAAGCTCGCAGATCACGACGTTCGACGCCACCGCGGATCTCGCCAATCTCTCGCTCCAGGCGGATGCATCCGGCGGAACCGCAAGCGCCGGAGCGGCGGGCGACTCCTCGGCCGGCAGCGCCCAGGCGCAATTCAACAACTCGACCGTCAGCGGCGGCAACATTGCCCTCACCGCGAGCGGCAGCAACGGCGGGGTCGCCGAGCTGACCCTGTTCGGCTCGGACCTGACCGCGGATTCGCTGACGCTCGACGTCACTGGCACCGCGAGCGCCGGTACTGCCACGCTCGCCGTCAGCACCAACCCCTCGGGAAGTGGAAGCAACCTCACCACCGGCGCCTTCACCGCGAAAGCCGACGGCGGCGACAATGGCGACATCTTCCTTTCGGTCGACCAGGGAAGCAGCGCCGACGTCGGGATCGCCCAGTTGTCGGCCCTCGGGTCCGGCGGCAGTGGCGAGATCCACGAGATTTCGATCTTCCTCGGTGGGACGCCGATCATCGGCGAAGGCGGGCTGGTAACGACGCTCGACCTCTCCAACACCCTGCTGACCGCCGACAGCCTCAGTCTCGTCAGCGGCGGCACGATCGACGTCGACAGCGTGAACGGAGCCAGCATCGACGTCGCCGGCCTGTTCCACGCCGATGCGGCGGGCGCGCTGACGCTCGACGACAATGACGAAGGCGGAGTCATCCAGGCCGACGAGATCGACTGGCACGGCAACACCGTGGTCAACAATTTCGATCTCCTCGGGCGCATCATCGGCATCGCCGCGGACCTCGACCTCGACGTCACGGCATCCCTGCTCGACGCCGACGAGACCCTCAATCTCTCGGCCGGCGGCGACCTCACCGCGGGAGACCTCGACGCGGGGCTCGCGATCAACCTCAATGCCGGCAACGATATCAACGCCGGCGACCTGACCTCGGGCGGGACGATCGACGTCTTCGCGAACAATAACGTGACGCTCGGCGACCTCACCGCGGTCGGCCAGGCCGACCTCGATGCCGGCTCGAATATCCT
>DASUXP010000189.1:0-6868 GCA_036377835.1 Sphingomicrobium sp.
GAACCTTCACTTCCCCCTCCCGCTTGCGGGAGGGGCCAGGGGAGGGACTGTAACAAGTGGCACGGCGGGCAAGGACATGCCCTCCCCCTGCCCCTCCCGCAAGCGGGAGGGGAGCTAGGCGAGTTTCTCCAGCTCCTCGTCAGGGATGCGTTCGTTGCCCCAGACGGCCTGCACGTCGTCGTCTTCCTCGAGCGCTTCCATGAGGTTGGCGAGCTTTTGCGCATCTTCGCCGCGCACTTCGACCTCGGTCGACGCCTTCCACGCGAGCTTGGTGCTTTCCGCTTCGCCGAGCATCGGCTCCAGGGCCTTGGCGACCTCGTGGAGGCTGTCGACGCTCGTCCAGATGCGGTGGCCATCCTCGTCGGACTCGACGTCGTCGGCGCCCGCTTCGATCGCCGCTTCCAGGACCTTCTCGTCGTCGCCTGCGCTCGCCGGATACTCGATCAGCCCGAGGCGCTCGAATCCATGGCTGACGCTTCCGCTCGCGCCCAGATTGCCGCCATTCTTCGAGAAAGCGGTGCGCACGTTGGTCGCGGTGCGGTTGCGGTTGTCGGTCAGCGCCTCGACGATCAGCGCGACTCCGCCGGGGCCGAAGCCCTCGTAGCGGATCTCCTCGTAATTCTCGGCGTCGGAGCCCGAGGCCTTGTCGATCGCGCGCTGGATATTGTCCTTGGGCATCGACTGGGCGCGCGCGGCGATGACGGCGGCGCGGAGGCGCGCATTGGCATCGGGATCGGGCAGGCCCATCTTCGCCGCGACGGTGATCTCGCGGCTCAGCTTGGAGAAGAGGGCGGAGCGCTTCTTATCCTGCGCCCCCTTCCGGTACATGATGTTCTTGAACTTGCTGTGGCCTGCCATGGGTTCGTGCCCAAACTCCGTTCGGGCTGAGCCTGTCGAAGCCCTGCCCCTTCTTGTCACTAAAGAGAAAAACAGTCCTTCGACAAGCTCAGGACGAACGGAAAGCTATGCCAGCCCCAGCGCCTGGCGGTAGGTCTCCAGCACCGCGTCCTGCTCCTGCCGGGTGTGGGTCTCCATCTTCCTCAGGCGCACCACCATGCGCATGATCTTGGGGTCGTAACCGTTGGCCTTGGCCTCGGCGTAGACGTCGCGGACGTCGTCGGCGATGCCCTTCTTTTCTTCCTCCAAGCGCTCGATCCGCTCGATGAACAGCCGCAGCTGGTCGGCCGCGACGGTGCCTTCCGCCATGCTCCAGATACTCCGATTTCGATGTGTGAAGCGCGGCTCTAGCGCCTTGAACGGTCATATCAAGCGGCTATGGCGGGCGCCGTGACCGAAACTCTCGTCCCCCGCTCGCGCAAGGTGAAGATCCTCGCGACGCTCGGCCCTGCGTCGAGCGATGCGAAGATGATCCGCAGGCTGATGGTCGCCGGCGCCGACGCGTTCCGGATCAACATGAGCCACGGCGATCAGAAGCAGAAGGCCAAGCTGGTCGAGGCGATCCGCGCGCTGGAGAAGGAGTTCCACCGGCCGACGACGATCCTGTTCGACCTGCAGGGGCCCAAGCTCCGCGTCGGCCATTTCGCGGGCGGGCGGACCGAGCTCGCCAAGGGCAGCCGCTTCATCCTCGACCGCAAGCCCAAGGCCGGTGACAGCAGCCGGGTCGAACTGCCGCACCCCGAGCTGTTCGAATCGATCAAGCCCGGGACCAGCATCCTGATCGACGACGGCAAGGTGCGATTGAACGTGCTCGAGGCCGACCCGGAGCAGATCGTCAGCGAGGTGAAGGTTGGCGGAATGGTGTCCGACAACAAGGGCGTCAACGTGCCCAACGTGCTGGTGCCGATCCCGGCGCTGACCGAAAAGGACCGCTCCGACCTGCAGTTCGCGCTCGACCAGAAGGCAGACTGGATCGCGCTGTCCTTCGTGCAGCGGCCCGAGGATGTGGCCGAGGCCCGCTCGCTGATCGGCGACAAGGCCTCGCTGATGGCGAAGATCGAGAAGCCAGCGGCGATCGAGCGGCTGAACGACATTATCGCGCTGGCCGACGGAGTCATGGTGGCGCGCGGCGACCTCGGGGTGGAACTGCCGCCCGAGGACGTTCCGCCGCTGCAGAACAAGATCGTCGCCTGCGCACGGCAATTCGGCAAGCCGGTGGTGGTGGCGACGCAGATGCTGGAATCGATGGTCACATCGCCGACCCCGACGCGGGCCGAGGTGAGCGACGTCGCCACCGCCATCTACGACGGCGCCGACGCGGTGATGCTGTCGGCCGAAAGCGCGACGGGCAAATATCCGTGCGAGGCGGTGCAGATGATGGACCGAATCGCCGCCAGCGCGGAGAGCGATCCGACCTACCAGGCGCGGGTGCATTTCACGCAGACTCACCTCGAGCCGACCACCGCCGACGCGCTCGCCGGATCGGCGCGGCAGATCGCGCATACCGTCTCGGCGAGCGCGATGGTCTGCTACACGAGCTCGGGCGCGACGGCGCGGCGGATCGCCCGCGAGCGCCCGCCGGTGCCGCTGCTGGCGATGAGCGCGTCGCCGATCACGGCGCGGCGCATGGGCCTGCTGTGGGGCGTTCACGCAGTGCACACGCGCGATGTCGCCAGTTTCGAGGAGATGGTCGAGAAGGGCAAGCGCATGGCGCTGCGCCATCACCTCGCGCGGGGCGGAGAGCGCATCGTGCTGATGGCCGGAATCCCGTTCGGGACGGCGGGCTCGACCAACGTGCTCCACGTCGTGCGCCTGATCGGCGACGAGCTCGAGCGGCACGCCGGCAACTAGCGCGAGCCGGCGACCGGGTCGGGAGCCGAGGTCTTGGCCGCGCCGTCGCCGTCGAGCTGGGCGCCATAGTTCCAGCGAGTCAGCGCCGGCACGGCGAGGCCGTCCGCATCGGTTTCGAAATCATATTGGGCGATCCCGCAATTGAGGACTTCCGCTTCGCGGTCGATCTTGAGGATCGTCTCCTCGTCGAGACCCTCGAGGATGTAGCGGAAGCACAGCACCACGACCTGGTGACAGACAACCAGCACTCGGCGATCGCAATAATGCAGGTTGATGGTGTTGAGCATCGAGCGCAGGCGCAGGATCACGTCGGCCCAGCTCTCACCGCCCGGCGGCCGGTGGTAGAATTTGCCCAGCCGGCGGCGGTGCGCGGCCTCGTCGGGGAAGCGCTCGCGGATGCCGAGCGCCGTCAATCGGTCGAACACCCCGAACTCGCGCTCGCGCAGCCGCTCGTCGGCGATCGCCCGCGCCGGCTCGCCGGCAAGCGCTCCGGCGCGGCAGATGATGTTCGCCGTCTCGCGAGCGCGGACGTAGGGCGAAGCGAGGACGATCTCGGGCCGCTCGTCGGGCGGAAGCGCCGCGAACCAGCGGCCCGCGGCTTCGGCCTGCCGGAAGCCGAGCTCCGACAAGGGCACGTCGACGTCGCGCACCTCGATCCCGATCTCGTGCAGCCCCGCTTCGTCGGCGGCATCGCGCGCGACATTGCCCTGGCTCTGGCCGTGCCGCACCAGCCACAATCGCGCGGGCCAATTCTGTCTCATCAGCGGGTCAAAGCGCGAAAAGCGCTAATGTGCCAGGCCGGTCATGCGGGACACCAAGGCTTCGTTTCGACGTTAGAGCATGCATGACGTCCATCACCAGGCGATCAGACAAGAGCTTCGCCAGCTTTTTCCAGGCCGGCTTCGAATGCTCGTCGCACCGGCGGCGCGACGGCGTGCGGCTCGACCTCATCCGTGCGACGAGCCACGACAAGCACGTGCTCCGTGATTACCGGCTGTGCAAGGACCTCGGCTTCGACACTGTACGCGACGGGCTGCGTTGGCACCTGATCGAGAAGGCACCAGGCCGCTACGACTGGTCAAGCTGGGTGCCGATGCTCGAAGCTGCGGAAGCGGTCGGGCTGCAGATGATCTGGGACCTGTTCCATTACGGCTCGCCCGACCATGTCGACCAGTCCGCGGACGATTTCCCCGAGCGCTTCACGGAGTTCGCGCTGGCCGCGCTCGAGGTGCGGCAATCGGTCAGCGGGCACAGGCCGATCGTCTGCCCGCTGAACGAGATCAGCTTCATGTCCTGGGCGATCGAGGTCGGCTATTTCCCGCAGATCGGCCCGGACGAGGTCGGTTGGTTCAAGCGGCAGCTGGTGCGCACCGGCACCCGCGCGGCGCGAGCCATTCGCCGGCAATGGCCCGATGCAACCATCGTCTGGGCCGAGCCGCTGGTCCACATTGCGCCGCGCAGCCACAGGCGGGGCGAATTGCGCTCGGCGGAATCGGCGCGGCAGGGCCAGTTCGAGACCTACGACTGGCTGACCGGCCGGGCGAGGCCTGAGCTGGGCGGCGACCCCGCGCTGGTCGACCTCGTCGGCCTCAACTTCTACCCGCACAACCAATGGTACCTCGACGGGCCGACCATCCCGATGGGCCATCATGAATATCGCGCGCTCGCCGACATGCTGGTCGAAGTCGCCGAGCGCTACGGCAAGCCCGTGTTCCTGTCGGAGACCGGCGCGGAAGGGACGGGCAAGCCGTCGTGGCTGCATTATGTGTGCAACGAGGTGCGCGAGGCGATGGCCCGCGGCGCCGACCTCCGCGGAATCTGCTGGTACCCGATCACCGCTTACCCCGGCTGGGACAATTCGCGGCATGCCGAGACGGGGCTGCTATCCACCGTCGTCGCCGACGGCAGCCGCCATGTCGACCGGCGCCTGCTCGACGAGTTCGAGGTGCAGCGGGCGCTGTTCGCGCGGCCGGGCGACCGGCGAGCCGCCGCGCGGCGCTAGACGAGCGGGCCTGGCCGCGGTTCGTCCGACGGCGTTCCGACGAACGGCCAGCCCTGCTTCCACTCGATACGGTCGATGAGGAGGATGCGGCGACTGTTGATCTCGTCCTCCTGCCGCTGGCGCGGCCGGTTCACGTCGATCGCGTGATAGACGATCCACGTTTCGCCGGCCTCGTCGGTGACGATCGAATTGTGGCCGGGCGCGAGCCAGCGCTCGCTCCGGTACAGCATCAGGCTGTGTGGGACGCCGCGCGCCTGTTCGAGCGTTTCGAACGGGCCCGTCGCGCTGGCCGAGCGGGCGACCATCACGCCATATTCGGCATCCGGCCCACAGCAATTGTCGCCCGAATAGAAGAGATAATAGAAGTCGCCATGGCGGATCACCCAGGAGGCTTCGACCAGCCGCGGGAAGGCGCCGTCGACCGGGTTGGGCCAGATGAGATCGATCGGCTCGCTGCCGGGCAGGAAGGACAATCCATCGGGCGCAAGCTCCTGCACGCGGATCGGCTGAAAGCCCGAACCCCAGTAGAGAAGGCGCTTGCCCGTCGCAGGATCGTCGAAGACCATCGGATCGATCATCTCGAACCCATTGCCCTCGAGCAGCGGCCGGCCGATGTCGATGAACGGACCGGCGGGCGAATCCGCGGTGGCTACCGCGAGCCAGTGGCACGGCGGCTGGGCGCATTCGTCGGGCGAGGCGGAATAATACATGAGGTAGCGATCGCCGTCGCGGAGCACGTAAGGCGCCCAGAAGTCCTGCGTGTCGCGCGCCCAGGCCGGTTTGTCGGGAAGGGCATCGCCAAGATGCTCCCAGTGGACGAGGTCGGAGGAGCGCGCGACCTGGATGTTGAGCCACTTGTCGTCGCGCAGGGTCTGGGTCGCGTAAGCGTAATAAAAGCCGTCGGGCGCGAGGATCACCGCCGGGTCGGGGAAATCCCAATCGAGGACCGGATTGATATAAAAACCCGCCTGCACCGGGACGTTCGCGGCGGGCGCATCGGCAGGCCCGTCGGTCGAAGATTCTGCAGGATCAAACGACGTACGCACCGATCGCACATATGGTCGGCACGGCTGTTGGGAAAGGGCGTTGTTGAGTCACTCAGCCGCAACCGAGGTCGGCTGCGGCTGCGACCGCTTTCTTCTGTCGTCGATCCTCCGGAACGTCGCCAGCGCCTGGCCGACGATCTGGTCCATGTTGTAGTAGCGGTAGGTGGCGAGCCGCCCGACGAAGGTCACGTCGCCGGTCGCGTCGGCGAGCGCCTCGTAGCGCTTGAAAAGCTCCTGGTTCTCGGCTCTCGGGATTGGATAATAAGGATCGCCCTCGGCTGAGGGATATTCGAAAGTGATCGTGGTCCGCGGCGCCTGCTGGCCGGTCAGATGCTTGTATTCGCTGACCCGGGTGTAGGGCACGTCGGGCGAGGGATAGTTCACCACGGCCACGGGCTGGTACCATTCGAGAGCGAGCGTCCGGTGCTCGAAATGGAGGCTGCGGTAGGGCAGCTTGCCGAAGCGGTAATCGAAATATTCGTCGATCGGGCCGGTGTAGATGATGTGGTCGGCGAGTTCGTGCGCCTCGTCCTTGAGGTCGCGGAAATCAGTCCCGAGCCGCTTCTCGATCAGCGGATGGCCGAGCATCGCCTCGAACATCGCGGTGTAGCCGTTGAGCGGCATCGCCTGGAACGTGTCGCTGAAGTAGCGGTCGTCGGTGTTGGTCCGGGTGGGGATGCGCGAGGTCACCTGCTTGTCGAGTTCGGAGGGGTCGAGGCCCCATTGCTTGCGCGTGTAGCCGCGGAAAAAGAGCTCATAGAGCTCGCGGCCGACGGCGTTGATGACGACGTCCTCGGAGGTACGGATTTCCTCAACCGTTTCCGCGCGTGAGGCGAGATAGTCCGAAGCTTCCTCGTCCGTCTCGAGGTTGAGATCGAACAACCGGTTGAGCGTCGTCCGGTTGATCGGGATGGGAACCAGCTGACCACGCACTTCGGCCAGCACGCGATGCTCGTATGGCCGCCATTCGGTAAATTGCGAGAGATATTCGACCACTTGATCGCTGTTGGTGTGGAAGATGTGCGGGCCGTATTTGTGATAGAGGATCCCCGCCTCGTCCAGTTCGTCATAA
>DASUXP010000190.1:0-2137 GCA_036377835.1 Sphingomicrobium sp.
TCAGCCGGCCGTCATCGCCGAGTGTGACGATGAGCGCGCTGACCTTCGACGAGCCGATGTCGAGCGCGGCGATCAGCTGCTTTTCGGCGGGCGCGGCCATTGCGGCGGATCAGCCCTCCTGCGCGGGAGCGGCGGCCTCGGGCGCGGCCGGCGCGTGGGGCAGGCGGACGATCATCTTGCCGGGGATGCGCAGGTCGAAACGAAGCACGCCGCGCCCGAGCAGCCCGTTGCTCTTGTCGGCCTTGGCGAACTTGGCGAGCGCGACTCGAGCGGCATCCTCGCCTTCGGGAAGCGCCACGGTCTCGCCCGACTGGAAATTGAGGTCCCAACGGCGCCCGCCGACCCAGGATGCAGACGCGAGCTGCGGCCCCAGCGTTGGCACGGAGTCCATCAGCCGGTCGAGCTCCTGCGCGTGACGGTTCGCGCCATCGCCCAGCAGCAACGGGAGATCGGGCATCTTGTGGATCGGCACGCGATCGAGAACCACGCCCTCGGCATCGATCAGGTTGAGTTGGTCGCGGCTCTGCCACAGCGCGGCGGGCTTGCGCTCGACGATGTCGATGACGAGCGTGTCCGGAAGGCGGCGCGAGACCCGCGCATCCTTGATCCAGCCGAACTGCAGCAATTTGTGGCGGATCGCGGAAACGTCGACCAGCGGCTGCGGCGCCTTGGCCGCTCCCGCCTCTTCAGCGGCGCGGTGAAGCTCGTCGTTGACCACCTTGTCGATGCGCGCGCGGTCCATGTGGTTGAGACCGACGATCTGGTAGCCGCTGACGGTGAACCCGGCCTCGCCGATGGCGCTGCCGGCGGATCGCTCGGCCTTGGCCGGGATGTCGAGCGCGACCAGCACGACGGCGCCGATGGCGAGCAGGAAGCCGGCGAACGTCAGGCCGGCGAGCTTGTTGGCGCGTCCCTGGTCGAGCGGCAGCTTCTTCGCGATTTTCTTCGGCACCGCGACCTTGGCCTGGCGCTTCTTCGGCCGGTTGCCTCCGCCGCGGCGGACATGCGACGCGCTCATCCAAGCGCCTCCGCGATCAGCCGCTCGACCAGCTCGCCGTAGGCGATGCCCTTCAATTTCGCCTGTTCGGGAACGAGGCTGAGCGGAGTCATCCCGGGCTGGGTGTTGACCTCGAGCAGATAGACGCCGGCCTCCCCCTGTTCGTCGTCCCAGCGGAAGTCAGAGCGCGAAGCGCCCTTGCAGCCGAGCAAGGCGTGGGCGCGCGCAGCCATGTCCATCATGGCGCTCGCAATCTCGTAGGGGACCTCGGCCGGGCAGATGTGTTGGGTCAGGCCGTCGGTATATTTGGCGTCATAGTCGTAGAAGCCCGCCTTGGGCTTGAGCTCGGTGACGGCGAGCGGCTCCGAGCCGAGCACCGCCACGGTCAGCTCGCGGCCGCGGATGAAGGGCTCGGCCAGGAGCTCGTCGAAATGATGCCACGGGCCCTCGACGTCGCGGCCGATCGGGTTGCCGTAATTGCCGTCATGGGTGACGATCGCCACGCCGACCGACGAGCCTTCGTTGACCGGCTTGACCACATAGGGCCGGGGCATCGGGTCTTCCTGGTAAAGGCTCTCGCTGCTGACCACGCGCCCGGCCGGCATGCGGATGCCGTGGGGCACGAGGACCATCTTGGTCAGTTCCTTGTCGATGGCGATGACCGACGTCTCGAGGCCGCTGTGGGTATATTTGAGGCCCATCAGGTCCATCATGCCCTGCACCGTGCCGTCCTCGCCCGGAGTGCCGTGCAGCGCGTTGAACACCACGTCCGGCTTCAGTTGAGCGAGGCGCACGGCGACGTCTCGGTCCATGTCCAGCTCGGTGACGTTGGAACAGCCGCGCTCGCGCAGCGCCTCGGCCACGCCCTTGCCGCTGGTGAGCGACACCTCGCGCTCGGAAGACCAGCCGCCCATCAGCACGACGACGTGGATGTCCTTGTTCACTCGACAGTCCCCACGCGCTGGATTTCCCATTCGAGAGTGATGTTGGTTTTCGCAGCCACGCGGCGGCGGACTTCCTCGCCCAGCGCCTCGATGTCGGCACTCGATGCGCTACCGAGATTGAGCAGGAAGTTGCAATGCTTTTCCGAGACTTGCGCGTCGCCGAGCTGCAATCCGCGGCAACCCGCCGCATCGATCA
>DASUXP010000191.1:0-6200 GCA_036377835.1 Sphingomicrobium sp.
GACATATTCGCGGCGCAGCTGAAAGCGGTTGGCCGGTGAGGGCCATTGGCGGCAAGCTGGTCATCGCCACCCACAATCCGGGCAAGTTGCGCGAGATCAGGGAGCTGATCGAGCCTCTCGGGATCGCCTGCGTCGGCGCCGAGGAGCTCGACCTCCCCGAACCCGAGGAGATCGGCAACAGCTTCGCCGACAATGCCGACCTCAAGGCCCGCGAGGCGGCGGACCTCAGCGGGCTACCCGCGCTGGCCGACGACAGCGGGCTGTGCGTGGACGCGTTGCACGGGCGGCCGGGCATCTTCTCGGCCCGCTGGGCGGAAGACGAAGCCGGGAGCCGCGACTGGATGCGCGCGATGGAGCGGGTCTGGCGCGAGGTCGATGCGACCGAGCCCGACGCAGCGCCCGCCGCGCATTTCGCCTGCGCTCTCGCCGTCGCCTGGCCCAACGATGGCCAGACCGAGACGTTCGAAGGCCGCGTCGACGGCACCCTGGTGTGGCCGCCGCGCGGCGACAAGGGATTCGGCTACGACCCGATGTTCGTGCCCGCCGGCCATGATATGACCTTCGGCGAGATGGAGCCGCTGTCGAAGCACGAGATGAGCCACCGCGCGGATGCCTTCCGCAAGCTTGTCGAGGCGCTGGAGGGATGAGCGGCGAGCCACTCGCCCTCTACGTCCATTGGCCGTTCTGCGTCAGCAAATGCCCCTATTGCGACTTCAACAGCCATGTCCGCGCGAGCATCGACCAGGAGGCATGGCGCGACGCGTTGCTCGCCGACCTCGCCCACGAGGCGCGGCTGCTGCCGGGGCAGACCCTCACCTCGATCTTCTTCGGCGGCGGGACCCCGTCGCTGATGGACCCAGCCACCGTGGCCGCGGTGATCGAATCAGCTGGCAATCATTGGACCCCCGCGAGGGACATCGAGATAACCCTCGAGGCTAACCCCAACAGCGTCGAGGCGGCGCGCTTCGCCGACATCGCGGCGGCGGGCGTCAACCGCCTCTCGCTCGGGCTGCAGAGCTTCGACGACAAGGCGCTCGCCTTCCTTGGCCGCGCCCACAGTGCGAGCGAAGGCTGGAAGGCGCTGGAGATCGCGCAGCGAAACTTCCGCCGGGTTAGCTTCGACCTCATCTACGCGCTTCCCGGTGACACCGAGGATAGCTGGTCGGTGACGCTCGCCCAGGCGCTGAGCCTCGGCACGAGCCACCTCTCGCTCTACCAGCTGACCATCGAGCCGGGCACGCGCTTCGCGACCATGGTGGCCAAGCGCAAGTTCGAGCCGCTCGACCCGGATGCCGCGGCGGCGCTTTACGAACTGACCGACGCCATGACGTCAACCGCGGGTCTGTCGGCCTACGAGATCAGCAATCACGCCCGCCGGGGGCAGGAGAGCCGGCACAATCTCTCTTACTGGCGCTATGGCGACTATGCCGGGATCGGCCCCGGGGCACACGGGCGGCGGCTGGGCATGCGCACGATGCGCCACAGGAAACCCGAGAACTTCCTCTCCGCCGTGCGCCGCAACGGCCACGGCACGGTCGAGGAACTCCCGCTACAGGCGAGCGAAGCCGCAGACGAAGCGCTGGTCATGGGCCTGCGCCTCAGGGAGGGAGTCGATGTCGGCGCGATCGCCGCGCGGTTCGGCCTCAAGTCGATCGTCGACCAGCGCCGAGTTGCCCGGCTGATCGGTTCCGGCCATCTCGTGCGCGATGGCAACCGGATCGCCCTCACGCCGCGCGGGCGCCTGCTTCTCGATTACATTCTCGGCCAGATCGCCGCCGTCGCGGCTAGGGCTTCGGCGGTTGCGGAGCCGATGCCGGAGTCGCCTGCGCTGGAGCTGTCGCCGCCTGCGCCGGAGCCGGCGCCGCAGTTGCTGGTGCCTGCGCCGGCTTGTTGAAATCGGCCATGAACTTGTACTTGTCGACCGAGGTGGCGACATAATCGTCGACGGTCATCTCGGCATCGTCCGCGGCCGCCTTGCGGCTCATCCCGTTCTTCACCCTGAAGGTGATCACCGCCGATTTCAACGCCGCGCCCTCCGCCGTGCAGGCGTTGCGGACATAGGCTTCGTACGCGTCCGGAGCGACCTTCTCCGTCTTGGCTTTATCGCCCGCTTGGCGGAGACAGGCGCGGAAAGCGTCCGTCGGAGCGCTGATCGCCGCCTGAGTCGCGACGAGGTAGATGGCCGAGGCACCCAACAATGCAATCATCGCTTCCTCTCCCGGGCATACGATGAACGGGATTGAGGATGACTCTTTTTCGCAGCATTTGGAAGCGGTTATTCGCCGATGAGTGAACGTCTCGCGAGCGGACTCTACGTGGTCGCCACTCCCATCGGCAATCTCAGCGACCTGTCCGCGCGCGCCGCCGAGGTGCTGCGCAACGCCGACCGCATCCTCGCCGAGGATACGCGGGTCACCGGCAAGCTCCTCGCCCACGTCGGCTGCAAGACACCGATGCGGCGCTATGACGATCATTCCGACGAGCAGGAGCGCGCCGGCATCGTCGCGCGGCTCGGCGAGGAAGCGATCGCGCTGGTCAGCGATGCCGGCACGCCGCTGATCTCCGATCCCGGCTACAAGCTGGTCCGCGCGGCGCGCGAGGCCGGGCACGCGATCCACACCATTCCCGGCCCCTGCGCGGCCATTGCCGCCCTCACGCTTGCCGGGCTTCCCACGGACCGGTTCCTGTTCGTCGGTTTCCTGCCCGCCAAGGCCAAGGCCCGGGCCGACGCGATCCGCGAGATCGCGGAGATCCGCGCGACGCTCATCTTCTATGAGAGCGGTCCACGGCTGCACGACACGCTCGTTGCGCTCGCAGAAGGCCTTGGCGACCGCGAGGCGGCCGTGGCGCGGGAAATCACCAAGCTGCACGAGGAGTGCGTCGCTGGACGGCTGAGGGCGCTTACCGACCGCTACGGCGGGTCCATCCCCAAGGGCGAGATCGTGGTCGTCGTCAGCCCGCCGGAGGAGCTTGCTCCCGTGACCGACGAGGATCTGGACGCAGCGCTCGACAGGGCGCTTGCCATCCTCTCGCCGTCGCGCGCCGCTGCAGAGGTCGCCGAGCAGCTGCGAATCCCGCGAAAGCGCGCTTATGCGCGGGCGCTGGAGCGCTCGAAATGAACCGGCAGGCGGCGGAAAAGCGCGGGCGCGGTGCCGAGACCCTGGCCTGCTGGTACCTTCGCCTGAAGGGCTGGCAAATCCTCGCGCGGCGGGCGCGGGTGCGCGGCGGCGAGGTGGATATCGTCGCGCGTCGCGGGCGGACGCTGGCCTTCGTCGAGGTGAAGGCGCGGGCGAGCGAGCACGCCGCCGCCTTCGCGCTCGACGAATGGCGCCTGCGCCGGGTGGTCACCGCAGCCGAGCGCCTGTCACAGCGCTACATGCGCGACGGCGACGAAGTGAGGATCGACGCGATCTTCGTCCTCCCGCGCCGCTGGCCGAGGCACCTCGCCAACATCTGGCAAGGGTGACAAAGGCCTGAGGCTCGCTTAGGCGCTCGGTCCATGCCCCTCCGCGTCGCCGTTCAAATGGACCCGCTCGAGGCCATCAACATCTCGGGCGATTCGACCTTTGCCCTATTGATGGGCGCGCAGGCGCGCGGGCACCGGCTGTACCATTATCTGGCCGATGCTCTGACCTGGCAGGACGGCCGCCTTTACGCCGGCGCGCACGAGGTCAGCGTCCAACCCGTTTCGGGCGATCACTTCCGCATGGGTGAGTTCGCGATCCTCGACCTCGGGCGCGACGTCGATGTCGTCCTGATGCGCCAGGACCCGCCGTTCGACCTCGGCTACATCACCGCGACGCACCTGCTCGAGCGGATCGAGGACGAGACCCTGGTCGTCAACGACCCCGCCGCGGTGCGCAATGCGCCGGAGAAGGTGTGGGTGCTCGACTTCGCGCGGTTCATGCCGCCGACCATGATCACCCGTTCGCTCGGCGCCGCGCGAAAGTTCCTCAAGGAGCATGGCGACATCGTGATCAAGCCGCTGCACGGCTTCGCCGGCGGGTCGGTGTTCCGGATCGGCGAGGACGGGCGCAATCTCGCCTCGCTGACGGAACTGTTCAACCGCACCTACCGCGAGCCGCACGTTCTGCAGAAGTTCATCCCCGAGATCGCCGAGGGCGACAAGCGCATCGTCCTCGTCGACGGCGAGGTGGCCGGCGCGATCAACCGCATTCCCGGCGAGGGCGAAATCCGCTCGAACCTCGCCGTCGGCGGCACCGCGGCGCGCACCGAGCTCACGCCGCGCGAAGAGGAAATCTGCGCCGTCCTCGGCCCCGAGTGCCGCAAGCGCGGGCTCATTTTCGTCGGGATCGACGTGATTGGCGGCGAATGGCTGACCGAGATCAACGTCACCTCCCCCACCGGAATCGTCGCCATCGACAAGTTCAACGGCACCGACACGCCGGCGCTGATCTGGGACGCGATCGAGCGCCGCCTCGCCGAGCGCGCGAGCTGAGCCGATGAGCGACTGGGTCGTGCGCCTGATCGAGCAATCGGGCTATCTCGGAGTCGGCTTCCTCATGTTCCTCGAGACGGTGTTCCCGCCGATCCCGTCTGAGGTGATCATGCCCGTGGCGGGGATGGCGGCGGCGCAGGGCAAGATGAGCTTCCCACTGACCGTGGCCTGCGGCACGGCCGGCGCAATGCTCGGCAATATCGTCTGGTATCTTGCCGCCCGCGCGCTCGGCCACGACCGGCTGCAGCCGATCATCCGCCGTCACGGCAAATGGCTGACGCTCGACTGGAACGACGTCGAGAAGGCGCACCGCTGGTTCGACCGCCACGGAATCGCCCTGGTGTTCCTCGGCCGGCTGATCCCGACCATCCGCTCGATCGTCTCGATCCCGGCCGGGCTGCTCGACATGCGCTTCCGCAATTTCGTCCTCGCTTCCACGCTCGGCACCGCGGTCTGGACCGCCTTGCTCGCGGGAGCCGGGTACAAGCTGCAGGAGAATTTCCGCGACATCGGCCAGGTGATCGGGCCGATTTCCAACGCGGTTCTGATCGCGCTGGTCGTCGCTTATGTGTGGCGGCTGTTCACCCACAAGGTCGATTGACCGGCTAATCGATCCGAAATGGCGGCGCCTTCTATCTGAGCGCCTCGCAAGCCATTCATCCAAAACGGTTATTTAGCACATGGTTCACCCTTGCAGCCGTAGCCGGGACGGGCCGCGGCGCACTGGCGTCCCCACTCGCCAGGTGCCGCGGCAAAATGTCAGCGTGTCGATGTTCAAGCGCGGGGGTGGGCGTGGCGATAGACGTCGAGCAGGCGGGCCGCGTCCACCGCCGTATAGATCTGCGTCGACGACAGGCTCGCATGGCCCAGCAATTCCTGCAGCGCGCGCAGGTCTGCGCCGCGCGCGAGCAAATGGGTGGCGAAGCTGTGGCGAAGGGCATGCGGGGTGAGGCTGTCGGGCAAGCCGAGCCGGCGGCGCGCGGCCGCGACCGAGCGCCGCACGAGGTCCGGATTTAGCGGACCGCCGCGCGCCCCGACGAACAGCGGCGCATCGCCGCTCACCGGATAGGGGCATTGCCGCACATAGTCCTCGATCGCTTCGCGCACCGCCGGCACCACCGGCACGATGCGCGTCTTCGACCTTTTGCCGGTGACCCGCAGCGTGGCGCCGATAGGCAGGTCGCGGCCGGTCAGCGACAGTGCCTCGGCGACGCGGAGACCGGCGCCGTAGAGCAGCAGCAGGATGGCGAGGTCGCGAGCGCCGATCCACGGCTCGCTCGCAGCCGCGGCGGCGTCCTCGGCGAGGCCGCGGGCATCTTCGGGGGAGGCGGGCCGAGGCAGGGTCCGCGGCCGCCTGGGCGCCCGCGTTCGCGGCAGTTGCGCCGGCGCGCCCGCCTGCTCCGCCGCATATTTGAGGAAGGCGCGCACACCGGAAAGCTCGCGCGCGGCCGAGGCGGCGCCGAGCCCCTCGCCGCGCCGCTGCGCGAGAAAGGCGCGGAGGTCAGGCGCGCCGAGGCCGAGCAATTGCTCGCTGCCGATCAGCTCGGCCCGATACCGTCCGAGAAAATTGATGAAGCGCTGCGCCGTCGCGACATAGGCTCGCACCGTGTGCGGCGAACGGCGGCGGTCGTGCTGCAAATGACTCGCCCAGCGCGCCGCGAGCGCGCTCGCCGGATGGGCTAGTTCAGCTTCGGGTCGGTCAGCCACCGGCGGATCATAGCCGCAAGGCTGCGCCCGAGGA
>DASUXP010000192.1:0-3407 GCA_036377835.1 Sphingomicrobium sp.
CCGTCCTTGGGGCTGCGCAGAATGAACTCGGCGCCCTCGCGCACGGCTTCCATGAACTCGTCGGTGACGAGCACGCCGTGGTGCAGGTTCAGGGCCTTGCGGTTGAAGTCGCCGCTCGGCTTCCTGATCTCGAGGAACTCCTCGATCTCGGGGTGCGAGATGTCGAGGTAGCAGGCGGCCGAGCCCCGGCGCAGCGAGCCCTGGCTGATCGCCAGCGTGAGGCTGTCCATCACCCGGACGAAGGGAATGATCCCGCTGGTCTTGCCGTTGAGGCCGACCGGCTCGCCGATGCCGCGCACGCGTCCCCAGTAAGTGCCGATGCCGCCGCCCTTCGAGGCGAGCCAGACATTCTCGTTCCAGATTTCGGTGATCGCCTGGAGGCTGTCGTCGACGCTGTTCAAATAGCAGCTGATCGGAAGCCCGCGGCCGGTTCCGCCGTTCGACAGCACCGGCGTCGCCGGCATGAACCACAGCCTGGAGATATAATCGTAGACTCGCTGCGCATGCGCCTCGTCGTCCGAATAAGCGGCGGCGACGCGGGCGAAGAGGTCCTGGTAGGTCTCGCCGGGCAGCAGATAGCGGTCGCGCAGCGTCTCCTTGCCGAACTCGGTCAGCAATTCGTCGCGCGACGAATCGGTCTTCACCGCGAAGCGCGGCGCATGGACCGCCTTCGATCCGCTCGGCGCGACGGCGACGTCTTCGGCGGGAACTTCGGTGCCAGTCGAAAAATCCATAACGCTTCCCCGTCCTGCTACAGCCCCTTCGAGGACTGTTTGTTCCCCAATTGTTCGACTCGGAGCCATGGCAGGCATCCTAGCCTCTTTTGGCGCGCAGCGGGGCCTTTCTGGTGTCTCGCCCCTGTGGAAATCGGGGACGAGTCGGCCCGTCACCGGAATATAGGGATTCCGGCGCCGAACACCAGTAATTGAGGTATTCCCCTCTCGCGCTACTATCTATTGTGCCTCAACCGCGTTGGGATGCAAGCGGGGAAATCGCGGTTAACACAATTTTTCCTGTGGATTGCCGGCGCGCCACAGGGCGCGGATCGAGTGATGCCGCTTGGCATATCGAACCAGGCCGTCCTCTCAGCCGGTATTGGCGACGGTGTTCGCCGTGTTGCTCACATTGTCCGCCGGCAGTTCGGGAGGCGGGGTGGTGACGTTTACGTTGACGTCCGGCGGAGGCGGCGGGACCTCAGGCAGCGTTACCGGGGGCAGCGATGGGGTCTGCGGCACGATCACGTTCACGTCCGGTGAGTTGACCATGACGTTCAGCTCGGGCTCGTCGTTCCGGTCGAACACGCCGCTGAAGAACAGCACTGCAAGAAGGATGACGATCAGGGCGAGGACGAGGACGATTCCGGCGCCGCCACGGCCACCGCCGTCGCGCGTCACGACCGTCGTGTGCTCGGTATCGCGTTCCCTGTCATCGGCCACGGCGAAGCTCCCGGAATGTCATTCCCGCCCGAAATAACGGGTCGGGAACGGGCGGTGTTCCACGTCACCGGCGATTGCGGATGGGGACGATCGGGTTCAGTCTGGCGCCCATGTTGAAGCGCCTCTTGATTGCAGCGATGTTGATGACCGGCGCGCCTGCGAGTGCCCAGACAGCAGAGGGACCTGCTGTCGGCCGAACGGCGTGGCTGTTCTCGACGGTCGGGCATTCGGAATGGTGCCCGGCAGGCAATGTGACGGTCGACCTGCGGACGGGCCGATATTCCCTGACGAAGAGGGCGGCCCGGCGTGTGTGCGGCCAGCCCATGCTGGAACGGCCCGTCACCAAGGGAACACTCGATGGCCGTCGCCTCACGTCGGTTCGTGCCGCATATATGCGCGTCCTGACCGACGGATTGGAGAGCGAGGTTTGCCGGGAGGGGCGGCGGCCGGACACGATCGTCATCAGCAACGGCGGCACACCGACCCTTCTGCTGGTGACCGGGGCGTTCACCGCAACTGCGCCCGACAATCTCGCCTGCTGGAGCGGCGCCGCCAACACACTGCATGATGTCCTGGATCACATTTTCGCCGCAGAGGACTATCGTCCGGCGCGATGAGGTATCTGCTCATCGCCCTTGCGCTGTTTGCCGGCCCGGCGGCTGCCCAGCCTTCGTCCGAACCGCTGCCCTTCACCCTCAAGCAGGTCGGGCCGGGCGTTTACGCGGCGATCGACGGGCCGGAGCACAAGGCGGGATCGAACGCCGGCTTCGTCATCGGCGACGACGGGGTGCTGGTGGTCGACGCCTTGTTCACCCCCGAAGCAGCGAAGGCGCTGGTCGGCGAGATAAGGCGGATCACGCCCAAGCCGATCCGCTATCTAGTCAACACCCATTATCACGCCGACCACACCGGCGGGGACCAGGTGCTGCGCGACGCCGGGGCGATCATCGTCGCGCACCGGAACGTCCGCGGCTGGGTGCGGGTCAACAACGTCAATCTGTTCGGCGACCGGATCACGCCGGAATTGAAGGCGCGGATCGCCGCGCTGCCGCTGCCCGACATCACGACGGACACGGACCTCACCGTGTGGCTCGGATCGCGCAAGGTCGTGGTGCGGACGGTGCTCGGCCATACCGGCGGCGACCTGGTCGTCGAAGTGCCCGGTGCGCACGTAACCTTCATGGGTGACATGCTGTGGCGCAAAGTCGCCCCGAACCTGATCGACGGGTCGGTAAAGGAATGGGCGGAGACGGATGCGCAGTTCGCATCGATGGCGGACGCGGCGCAGACGCAGTTCGTGCCGGGCCACGGCGATGTCGCCGATCTGGCCGACGTGCGCGATTTCCGCGCCTATCTGCTCGACCTCCGGCGGCTGGTGGCGGACGGCCGCAAGGCGGGCCTAAAGTACGACGCGCTGGTGCAGTCGATCGCGCCGAAGCTGCGCGCGAAATTCCCCGACTGGACGATCAGCGACCGCGCGATCGCTGCCGAGGTCAAATACATGGACGCGGAACTGGCGGGCACGAAAAAGCGTCCCATCCCCCAGCCGGATTGAAGGAGCGGACGATGACCCGCTGGATGCCTCTTGCCGTGGCCACCCTGCTCGCCGCCTGCGTGGCTACACCACAGCCGCAGCCGCTGCTTCCGGCCGACCATAACGGCCCTCCCGAGCTGCCGCCGGCGATGCCGCAGCCGCCCGCCGCGGACTCGATCAGCACCGAGCGGATGAGCGAGATTGTGCGGGTGCTCGCTTCGGACGCGTTCCAGGGGCGCGCTCCGGGGACCGCGGGCGAGGACAAGACGGTCAACTACCTGATCCAGCAGTTCCGCATGGCGGGGCTGGAGCCCGGCGGAGAGAACGGGAGCTGGACGCAGATGGTGCCGATGATCCGCACCAAGCTGATGGAGCCATTCGAGTTCCGGCTGAGGCACGGAACAAGCGACGTGGCGCTGAGCTTCCCGAAGGACATT
>DASUXP010000193.1:0-5300 GCA_036377835.1 Sphingomicrobium sp.
GCGATGGTCGCGGCGAGCGTGGTCATCAACGACCCCGCATGGATGCATTACGGAGTCGCCGCCGCGCTCTTCCCGCTCATCATCGGCACGGCCTTGTGGCTGCGCGTCTTCGTCATCGCGCGAATGGGGCAGCGTGGCGGAACAGAATGAGGAGGACCTCGCGCTGTCGCGCCGCGCCGCGGCCGGCGACAGCGCCTCCTTCGCCATGCTGGTGGAAAAATATGAACGGCCGCTGCGTTCCTTCCTCGCGCGAATGGGCGCGCCCGACCCCGACGACATTGCGCAGGACGCCTTCCTCAAGGCATGGCGCTTCGCCGGTCAATATGACGGCCGCGCGCGCTATTCGACCTGGCTCACCCGGATCGCGTGGCGCTGCCGGCTCGATTCGCTGCGCCGGGAGCGGGTCGACGAGCCGCGCGACGAGGAGCCGGCGAGCGGCCATGAGCAAAGCGCCGAGGTGAGCGACATGCTGGCGCGGCTGAGCGACAAGGAGCGCGCGGCGCTGATCCTGTGCGAGGGGCACGGCTGGACCCATCCCGAGGCGGCGGAGCTTCTCGACATGCCGCTGGGCACGTTGAAGTCGTGCGTCGCGCGCGCGAAAACGAAATGCCGCGAGATGTGGAGCGATCATGGCTGACGAGTTCGACCTGATGCTGGGGAGCGCGCTGTCGCCGAACGGCCGCGAGCCCGACCGCCTGTTCGTCGCCCGGGTGCAGGCGCGGGTGGCGCTCGACGAGCGGCTCCGCGCCGAGCGCCGGTTCGCAATCCGCCAGCTGGGGATCGAGGTGCTTGCGCTGGCCGCCGTCGCGGCGGCGCTGCTGTGGCTGATGCGTGCCGCGCCGATCGCGAGCTTCTTCGCCGGCTCGCCCGAGATCGCGCTCACCGCCTTGCTGGCGCTGTTCGCGTCGCTGGTGCTCTTGTTCAGCCGCCCCGTCGAGGGCCGGGGCATTCGCGCCTAGTGCAGCTGCTTTTCGATGTTCATCAGCAAGCGGACGAGATCGCTTTGGCGGTTGGTGCCGGTTTTCCGGAATATCGACTGCAGGTGATTGCGCACCGTGTTGTGGCGAATGCCGATCGCCTGCGCGAGGCTCTCGAGTGAATGTCCGGACAGCAAGAGCTCGGCAACCTCGGCTTCGCGCTCGGTGAAGCCGAGGAGGTCGCGGTGGAGCGGCGATAGGCGCGCGCAGGCCGTTTCGGGCCTGACGATGCGAACGATGGCCGCGGCCTGGTTCGGGGCGAGGAAGCGGCGGCTGCGCGGGAGCGGGTGGACCGTCACCTGATAGGGTGGACGGCCCGAGCGGCGAGCGACCTTGGCGCTTCCGGCCTGCGGCCCAATCTCGTCCAGCGCTCCGGCAATCGCCAGTTGAAGCTTGTCGTCGCAATCGGGCGCGACAGCCGCCAGGCGGCCGGCACGGACATCGAGGCCGTCACCGCACGCGATCACCTCTTCCGCCGCGCGCGACGCTCGCAACACGCGGCCCTGCTCGTCGAGCAGCATGGCCGCGCCCGAGTCTCCGGCCTGATGCCCGTCCCACCAGGCCGCCTGGAGGAGCTGGCTATTGCGGAGGCCGAGCTTCATCGCCTGCTGCAAGTGCGGGAAGAGAGAGATCACCTCGCTTCGCGCGCTCGTGCCGGCGGGGCCGCCCGGCGCCCAGTTCAGAGTGACCCCGGCACACAGGTCTTTGTGGATTGCCACTGCCGCGGTCAGGTTCCGGCGAATCCCGAGCCGGGCAAGCTGCCACCGGTGGTACTCGGCGTCCTCCGCGTCATCGAGGTTATGCGCGTCGGCATTGTCGAAGATTTCGGACCCGCGGCATTGGGCGAGCCGCCTCAACACGGGATCGTGCGCGGCCATGTGCTCCGCATATTCCGGAATAACCCGGTCGACGTCGCCGTCAGGAAAGTGAAACAGTCCCGATTTGATCCTGGCCGTCTGCAGGTCGAGCACGCCGAAGACGATGCCGACGGCCCCGAAGTGGCGCCGCATCGCTTCGGCCCAGGCGGGCCAGAGCTCGTCGTCGATCGCCGCAGCATAGGCCAGCTGCGCCAGCGCCCCCACGCCATCTCCGTCCGCCACGCCTACAGCACCCCCCGCTGAACGCGACCATCGAAATGCCCCCCGGCCAACGATAGTCCGAACGGACTATTTCAGTCTTTTCCTATGCTTGGCAAGTTTCCCTCATTTCGACCGGGAGGGGCGAGATGAAAGTGAGAAAAATTGCTCTGGCGCTGATGTTGCTGGCGGGAGCGAGCGCCGCATGGGCGGGCACGGCGGTGACCGGAACGGGCAGCTCGCCTGGTGAAGCGATGGACGACGCCAATCGCCGCGCCGCCCAGCTTTCGCAGCAGCGCTGGAATCGGCCCGATTGCGTCACCTACGCAACCTACGAGCGGTGCAGGCAGGATCCCAACGGGCGATTCTGGGTGTGCACGGCTTTCGTCAACAACGAGCCGGGCTCGTCCTGCGGCTGAGCCGCGCTTGGCACGATTCATCGAAGGAGGGTTCAAATGAAGCGTCTTTTCATTGCCGGATTGATTGCGGTTTTGCCGGCCGCCGCCGTTGCCCAGGGCACGGTCTTCACTCGGGCCTGGTGCAAGGAACCGTCGCACGGCCGCAACATCAACGGCGGGTACGGCTGGATTTCGGGCGTCTTCTCGGGCTCGACCAGCGACGAGTGCTGGCGCTACGCCAATGGCCACAGGCAGGCCACGGGGCATGAGGCGGGCTGCTCGTACGTCAATCCGCGCACCGGCGAAACAAAGTGACCGCGGCGAGTCCGCGCCGGTTCGGCAGTGACCGGCGCGGCCTCGATCTGTCGAGCATAGTCCAAGGCGGAGCCAGGTTATGATGAGGCTTGTTTTGGCTGCTGCGCTGTTTGGATCGGCATCCATCGCCGGCGCTGCGCCCTATACCGTCGAATGCGTGGAGACCTGGAGCAACCAGATTTACGCCACGTTCGGAAACCAACGCTTTCAGCAAGACAGCAAGACGCGGACTCAGAAATATATCGTGGATCCCTCTGCCAAGACCGTCACATCCATCTTCGGAGCGGACGGGGATGGCGCGTGGACCGAGAAAAGGAACACATACCAAAACGCGCTTTTCACGCCGTCGGGCCGGGTCGTTTTTTGCGAACGGAACGACGGGAAGCGGTGCCTGGTGCGCATTCCGATCACGCAGTCCCGGCGAGTCCTCAGCTTCACGACCGGGCAGACCGTGCTCGACGTGCCGAGCAACAAGATGAGCGGCTGGTCCAACTTCGAGGTCGAGGGCGACGATGGCTCGCGTTACCACGATTTCGGCATGAGAGAGGGCACATGCCGGCGGCTGTGATGGTCATGGGGAGGCACGCATGAAATTCGCTCTTGCCGCCGCTGCGGCGCTCGCCGCGTTGGCCAGTCCGCTCGCTGCGCAGTCGTTCGATCTCGAGTGCGAACAAACGGACACCAACTCCATTTCGGTTGGCGGCAGGTCGCCGATCAATCAGGTGACGGTCGGTCTCTTCACCGTGTCCGTCGACCCGGCGGCGAAGAAGGCGCTGTTCCGGTTCGAAAATCCCGACGGCACGCCGGGAACGACGCTGCGCGACATACTGATGTACTCGCCGCGGGAGATCGTGCTGTGCCAGGCGGACGTGTGCCAAAGGCAGGTGCCGATCGACGGGTTCGAGGGTGCGTCGAGGACATTCGGCCTGACGACGATCGACCTGCAATCGGGCCGCCTCAGCCGCAGGGCGGACTCGAGCATCCCCGACCGACAGCTCGGAGCGTTGATCACCGCGGCGACGGTGCGGGACGGCATTTGCCGCAAGGTCTGATGGTCCATAGGCCAGCAGGAGCCCGGCCAGCGCGTTCGCGGTGATTGCCGGTTCGATTCTCGTCGTTCCCGTCTTGCGAGCCAATGCCGCGCTTGTTCAGCCGCCAGACAGTCGCGCATAGTGCTCGCAAAGTAGAGTCGCGGCCAAATTCAAATGCTTAGCGCGTTTACATAGTTGAACGGCTGATAACAGCCGTGTTCAGGAGCGCCTCAAGCGAATCGGCGCACAAGTCACGCATCAACACCAGCGCTCAAAGGAGAGCCGTGATGCGTAAAGTCCTTATTTCCCTCGCAGCCGCCGGCGCGGCTCTCGCGTTCGCTACGCCCGCCGCAGCCCAATATTACCCCGCGCCGCCGGTCGCGCCCTATGGCAACGCCTATGGCTACAACAATTATGGGCAGGTGCGCTCGCTGCAGGTGCGGATCAACCAGATCCAGCGGCAGGTCGAGCGCCTCCGCGACCGCCGGATGATCTCGCGCAACGAGGCGAACGGCCTTCGCTCGGAATCGCGCGAGCTCGAGCGGCGCCTCGCTTACGCCGGCCGCAACGGGCTGAACTACAACGAGATCCGCAACATCGAATATCGGATCGCGCGGCTCGAGCAGCACGTCCGTCACGAAGTTCGCGACGGCAGCGGCTGGAACGGGCGGAACGGCTACAATGCCTACGATCGCGACCGCGACGGGCGCGACGACCGCTACGAAGACGATCGCGGGCGGCGCCACGACTGATCGTCGCCGCTGATCAATGGGAAGGGCGCTCCTCTAGGGGGCGCCCTTTTCCTTGCGGGTTTTGCCCTTTGCAGGGGCTCTGGCTATAGCCGCCGAAGCGGCCCCCCGAAGGGGCCGCTCCGCACATATCAGACAGGAGCCGCTCTCAAATGGCCATCACGCCGCTCATGCCCGTTTACCCGCGTTCGCCAGTGCGCCCGGTGCGCGGCGAGGGGGTCTATCTCTACGGCGAGAGCGGCGAGCGCTACCTGGACTTCGCTTCCGGGATTGCCGTCAACCTTCTGGGCCACGGCCATCCGTATCTGACCAGGGCGATCCAGGAGCAGGCGGCGAACCTGATGCACGTCTCCAACCTCTACGGTTCTCCGCAAGGCGAGGCGCTGGCGCAGCGGCTGGTGGACCTCACTTTCGCCGACACGGTGTTCTTCACCAATTCGGGGGCGGAAGCGGTCGAATGTTCGATCAAGACCGCGCGCCGCTACCATTTCGCCAAGGGCCGGCCGGAGAAGCACAACCTCATCACCTTTTCCAACGCCTTCCACGGACGGACGATGGCGACGATCAGCGCCACCGACCAGGCCAAGCTGCGCGACGGCTTCGCGCCGCTGCTCACCGGCTTCACCGTGGTCGAGTTCAACAACCTCGACGCGGCGCTCGCCGCGATGGACGAGAATACCGCCGGCTTCCTGCTCGAGCCGATCCAGGGCGAGGGCGGCATTCGCCCGGCGACGCACGAGTTCCTCTCGGGGCT
>DASUXP010000194.1:0-3309 GCA_036377835.1 Sphingomicrobium sp.
CGATTGTTCGCCGGCGATCCTGGCGGCGGTTTGCCGGCGCTTGCGCTGCCCCTTCGCGATCACCCCGATGGTACCGAGCGTGAGAGCCGCCGCAGCCGCGCTCCAGAGGCGTTTGGATCTCGCCATTCGCGTCGCAATAGCACGCTCGTGCCGTAGGTGAAGCGGCCGCGCTCTCGCGGCACCGAATAAAAGCCAGGCGCCGGATCGAGGAACCGACTCGGGCCGCCGCGCATTATCGCGTCAAAGTCAACAGAAAAATTCAGGTGTGAAATGAAGCAGCTAGCACTCGCGCTGGCGCTGTCGAGTATATGCGTCCTTGGATCGAGCCTCGCCGCGCCAGCCTTTGCTCTCGAAACTCCCGCAGCCAAAACGGAAGCGACGGAAGTCGCGACCCATGCGGCATTCGACCGGTTCGAAGCCTTCGGCTTCAAGGACCTGAAACCCGGCCAATATGTCTGGCGCAACGTGCCGGAGAGCGCGGGGGAGGAGCGGGTCGTGATCAGCCTCTCCGAGCAGGTCGCCTACCTCTACCGCGGCGACACGCTTATGGCCGTCGCTTCGATTTCGACCGGCGTCGAGGGCCGTGACACCCCTACGGGCATCTTCGCCGTTCGCGGCAAGACGCCGTTTCACCGCTCGAAGAAGTACGACAACGCGCCGATGCCGTTTACCCAGTTCATCGACCAGTACGGCATCGCGATGCACGGTGGGCACAACCCCGGTTACCCGGCATCGCACGGCTGCATCCGGTTGCCGCTGGCCTTCGCCAAGAAGCTCTACTCGGTGACCGAAGTCGGCACGCCGGTGATCATCGGCGCCTGAGCTTTACCGTGTCTCTCAACCACTTCTTGAGTTCCCGGAGCCAGCTTCGCTGCGCGGGCAACTCCTTCAACAAAAGGAATCGAACGCTCATGACGCGGACTCCCCTGTGGATGCTATCGGCAGCCTTGATGGCCGCCGCCGCGCCCGTGCAGGCCCAGCCTGCGCAGACAGCCGCCACCTCCTTTGCCGTCGCCGCCAGCGGCCCGGTCGGCGCCTTCTACGCCTCGCGCCACGGTGCGCCCTTGTGGCTGAAGTCGGGCCCCGACAGCGCCGGAGCGCGCGAGCTGATCGCCGTGCTGCGCCGCTCGACGCTCGACGGCTTCGCCTCGGGCCCGGTGCTCGCCGGTCAGGCCGAAGGGTTGATCGCCCGCGCCCGCGGCGGAGACCGCGAGGCGCTCGCCGCCGCCGAAACCCTGCTGTCGTCGGCCTGGGTCCAATATGTGACGGCCCTTCGCCGGGCTCCCCAGGGCATGGTCTACGCCGATCGCTGGGCCGCTCCCCGGCAGCAGCGGCCGGAGGACATGCTGAAGCTCGCCGCCGCGGCCCCGTCGCTGGCCGCACACGTCCGTTCCGTAGCGAACGTCAACAGCTTCTATGCCGAGCTTCGGGACACCGCCTGGGCGCAGATGCAGCAGTCGGGCGAAACCCCCGATCCGCGCGTGCTCGCCAGCCTCGACCGCCTTCGCGTGCTTCCGGCGAAGGGCCGCTACGTCGTCGTCGACGCCGCCAACGCCCGGCTGTGGATGGTCGACGGGGGCCGCATCGTCGACCAGATGAAGGTCATCGTCGGCAAGCGCTCGACCCAGACTCCGATGGTCGCGAGCGTCATTTATTATGCGACCCTCAACCCCTATTGGAATGTTCCCCCCGACCTGGTGCAGAGCCTGACCGCAAAGCGCGTCCTCGAGCAGGGTTTCGGCTACCTGAAGTCGCACGGTTACCAGCTAGTCGAGGGCACCGGCGACAACACCGAGCTGCTCTCGCCGGCCAGCGTCAATTGGCGCGCCGTGGCCGCGGGCCAGGAGACCGTCCGCGTCCGCCAGCTGCCCGGTCCTGCCAATTCGATGGGGCACATCAAGTTCCCCTTCCCCAATGACGGCGACATCTACCTCCACGACACGCCGCAGAAGGCGCTGTTCGCCGAGGACGACCGCGACCTCAGCAACGGCTGCATCCGCCTCGAGGACGCCGGCCGGTTCGGCCGCTGGCTCTTGGGCCGCGAGCCGACCACTACGTCCGACGAACCCGAGCAGCACGTGCTCCTGCCCAAGCCGGTGCCGATCTACGTCACCTATCTGACAGCTCTCCCGAGCAACGGTCAGATCGCGCTGACGGACGACGTCTACGGCCGCGACATGCCGGCCATGGCGGCGCTGCGCTAGTCCGCGCTCAGCGGAATCCGCAGGAAGCGCGAGCCGTCCGCCTCGGCGGGCGGAAGCCTTCCGGCGCGGATATTCACCTGGATCGCCGGATAGAGGAGCCTGGGGACGCTGAGCGTCGCGTCGCGGCCCTCCCGCATCTCGACGAACGCCTGCTCGGCGACGCCGCCGCCGACATGGACGTTGCGGTCCAGCTCCTCCCCCACACTCGTCTCCCAGGCGAACTCGCTGCGGCCCGGCGCCTTGTAGTCGTGGCACATGAACAGCCGGGTCTCGCGGGGCAGCGACAGCAGCCGGCAGATCGAGCGGTACAGCGTCGCAGCATCGCCACCGGGGAAATCGGTCCGCGCCGTCCCGTAGTCCGGCATGAACAAAGTATCGCCGACGAAGACCGCGTCGCCGATGCGGTAGCTGACGCAGGCCGGCGTGTGCCCGGGCGTGGCGATGAACTCGATCTCGAGATCGCCGAGCGGCACCCGCTCGCCGTCGGCGAACAGGCGGTCGAAGTCGCCGCCCTCGGCCTTGACGTCGTCCGCCCCGAACAGCGGCGCGAACTCGGCCTGGACGGCGCGGATGCCCTCGCCGATCCCGACCCGGGCGCCGGTCTTCGCCTTGATCGCGTCGGCCGCGGAGAGATGGTCGGCGTGGGCATGGGTCTCGAGCACCCATTCGATCCTCAGGCCCGCAGCTTCGGCGCCGGCGAGGATTCGCTCGGCCGACCGGCTGCTTACGCGGCCGCTGGCGAGATCGAAGTCGAGCACCGGGTCGATCACCGCCGCGGCGCCCGTCGCCGGGTCGGCGACGAGATAGCTGACGGTGTTGGTCGGCTCGTCGAAGAAGGCCGTGATCTGCGGGCTACCCTCCACGCCCGCAGCCTAGCACGGCCGCGCGGCGATCACACCGCCACTTCGTCCATCGTCTTCAGCTCCGGCTCGGGGATGCCGGTCGCCCGGTAATCGTCGGTCAGCTCGCGCTTGCGTGCCGCCAGCTGCTCGCCGAGCGCCTTGAGGTCCATGTCGGAATCCCGGGCCTGCGCGAACACGCCGGTCTTCGGCTTCTCTTCCTCCTCGACGTGATGCTCGATCTGCTCCTGCAGCACCTTCACCTT
>DASUXP010000195.1:0-3711 GCA_036377835.1 Sphingomicrobium sp.
AGCTTCACGCCCTTCACCAGGAAGATGGTGACCGGGAGCTTGGCGCGCCGGATGCTGTTGAGGAAATGGTCCTGCAGGCTCAGCGCTCTCGCAGGCATGGCGGCGCTCCCAATGTCTATTCGTCCCCTTCCCTCTTCTCCCCGATGCCCAAGGCCTTGAGCTTCCGGTGCAGGGCGGACCGTTCCATGCCGATGAACGATGCGGTGCGGGAGATGTTGCCGGAAAAGCGCCGGATCTGGATCTTGAGATATTCGCGCTCGAACGATTCTCGCGCCTCGCGCAGCGGGCTGCCCATGATCGCCATGGTCGTGCTCGAGCTTCCCACCGACCCCTGGTTGTCGAGGATCTCGGGCGGCAGCAAGTCGACCTCGATGCACGACACCCGGTCGCCGGGCGCAAGGATCATCGTCCGCTCGATGATGTTCCTCAGCTGGCGGATGTTTCCGGGCCAGTCATGCGCCTGGAGCGCGGCCATGGCCTCGTCGGAAATCGACGGCGTCGGCATTCGCCGGTCGACGGCGAAGCGGGCGAGGAAATGGCTGACCAGCTCGGGAATGTCCTCGCGCCGCTCGCGCAACGGCGGAAGCCGCACCGGAACGACGTTCAGCCGGTAGAACAAATCCTCGCGGAAGCGGCCGGCGGCAATCTCGTCGGAGAGGTTCCGCGAAGTCGCCGAGAGCACCCGCACGTCGACCTTCACGGGCCGCTGCCCGCCGACGCGGTGATAACTCTGGTCGGTCAGCACCCGCAGGATCTTGGCCTGGGTGGTCGCCGGCATGTCGGCGATTTCGTCGAGGAACAGGGTCCCGCCATGGGCGTGCTCGAGCAGGCCGGGGCGGACAATGCCCTCGGCCTCGCTTCCGAACAGCTCCTCCTCCACCCGGTCGGGGCTCATCATCGCCGCGGGAAGGACGACGAACGGCGCCCGCGCCCGCTGGCTCCACTGGTGGATCATGCGCGCGGCGATTTCCTTGCCGACGCCCGCCGGGCCGGTGATCAGGACGCGGCTGCCCGTCGGCGATACGCGCTTCAGGGTCGCGCGGACGGTGTTGATCGCGACCGAGCTGCCGTGGAGCTGATCCTCCTGCCCCACCTGCCGGCGCAGGGTCTCGTTCTCGCGCCGTAGCCGCTCGGTCTCCGTCGCCCGGTCGACGAGGTAGATCAGCCGCTCGGCCTCGAACGGCTTCTCGATGAAGTCGACCGCCCCTTCCCGCACCGCCGCGACGGCGGTGTCGAGATTGCCGTGGCCGGAGATCATCAGCACCGGAATGGTCGGATCGCGGCGCTTGATCTCCTGCAGCAGCTGCAGCCCGTCGAGGCGCGAGCCCTGCAGCCAGACGTCGAGCAGGACCATCGACGGGCGCCGGTCCTCGACCGCGTCGAGCGCCGTGCCGCTGTCCCCGGCGGTGCGCACGGCATAACCCTCGTCCTCGAGCACGCCGCTGACCAGCTCGCGGATGTCGGCCTCGTCGTCCACAACCAGCACTTCAAGCGCCATCAGTCAGTACCCTCGCCTTCATCCTGCTCCTCTTCCTTATCGCCCGGAGTGTCGGCGGCCTCGAGCGCCGCCAGCTTGGCCATGTCGAAGATCATGCGCACGTGGGTCCCGCCGCCGGAGCGGTCGAGGAAGGCGATCTCGCCCATATGCTCCTCGACGATCTTCTTGACGATGGCGAGCCCGAGGCCGGTGCCGCGCACCCGCGTGGTCATGTACGGCTCGGTCAGCCGCTCGCGGTCCTCGGGAAGGCCGATGCCGGTATCGGTCACGTCGACGACGAGGCAATGCTCCTCCTCGTGCAGGCGCAGCTCGACGCGGTCGCCGGCAAGGCTGTGCTCGCCGCGATTGCGCCGGCTTTCAATCGCTTCGACGCCGTTCTTCACGACATTGGTGATCGCCTGGCCGAGCTGGCGGCGGTCACAGACCATGCGGAACTCACCCTGCGGCGGCTCCAGAGAGAAACTGATCGCCGGATGCGCGACCTCGTGCAGGAACAAGGCCTGTCGGGCGATGTCGTGGACATTCTCCTCGCGGAACACCGGCTTGGGCATGCGCGCGAAGTTGGAGAATTCGTCGACCATCCGACGGAGGTCGCCGACCTGGCGAACGATCGTGCCCGTCAGCCGTTCGAACGTGTCCTTGTCCGACGTGACTTCCTCACCGAAGCGGCGCTGCAGGCGCTCGGCGGCGAGCTGGATCGGGGTGAGCGGGTTCTTGATCTCGTGCGCGATCCGCCGGGCGATGTCCGACCAGGCGGCGCGGCGCTGGTCGGTCAACTGGTCGGTGATATCGTCGAAGGTCAGGACGCTGCCGTCCTGGTAGCGGACCCGCTTCACCGCCAGTGTGCGCTGGCCGGATTCGGCGACGACGAGCACGTTCGCTTCGGCCCGGTCGCCGTGCATGAACTCGGCGAGGTCGGGCGACACCGACGCGAGGTCGCTGCCTTCGAGCTCCTCCTGGCCCTTCTGCAGCAGAGTCTCGGCCGAACGGTTGATGAGGAGGATGCGGTGGGCCGAATCGATCGCGATCACGCCCGCCGTCACGCTCGACAACACCGCCTCGATGAACGCGCGGCGCGTGTCGAGCTGGGTGTTGGCGCTGCGCAGAGCGCTGGTCTGTTCCTCCAGGCGACCCGTCATTCGGTTGAAGGCGGTGGCGAGCGTCTGGATCTCGTCCTCGGTCTTGGTCACCGGCACCCGCGCGGTGAAGTCGCCCTCCTCGATCTGTCCCGCCGCGGTGACGAGCTGGCCGAGTGGGCGGACCATGCGGTCGGCGAGCTTCAACGCGGTGAAGATCGCCAGGCCGACGATGATCAGCGAGCCGAGCAGAAGCGCCGCGTTGAACCGCAGCTGGTTGGTCCGCGACCGGGCGAGCAGCGCGTGATAGTCCTTGAGTACTCCCTTGGCGCGGTCGAGCTGACCGCGGAACTCGGGATCGAACACGCGCGCCGCGTAAATGTAAGCGTTGGGGCCATAATCCAGCCGGGTCAGCGCGCCGATCCGGTCGGCCGAGTTGATGTTGACCACCGGACGGTTCTTGAGCTCGGCAATCTTCTCCTTGGTGATGACCTTGTCGAGCGGCCGGTCGTAAGGGTTGACCAGCGCGTGGGTCAGAATCTCCCCGTTGGGCCCGACGGTGAAGATGATCGCTTCCGAAAGGCCACGCTGGAATACCTGAATTCGCGCGAACGCGTCGGCAAAGCGGGGGTCGTCGATCGGAATCTGCCGCAGATAGCCAGCGACGTCAGTGCTCATGGTCTGCGTCTCGACCGCAACACGGTCAACTTCCTGACGGTAGACGTTCTGCGCGATCTCGGAAGCATTCTCGAGCATCCCGCGAGCCCGGTCGGAGAACCAGAACTCAAGGCCGCTCTGGAACAGCACCGACGCAAAGATCGCGACAAGCACGGTCGGAACGGCCGCAATGACCGAAAAGAGCGCGACCAGGCGCGTGTGCAGCTGGCCGCTGCCGAGCCCTCCCCGCTCCGCACGGCGCATCGCTACCTTGCGCGAGAAGAGCACCATCAAGGCGATGGCGGGAATGAGGTTGGCGACGAGGAGCAGCGCGATCAGCGGCGGCGACAGCAAGGTGCCGGGCTCGGCCGCGCGGCGCAGCAGCCAGAAGCTCAGCGCCACCGTTCCGACGAGCACGGCCCCGATGAGCACGGCCGCCCGGTCGTAGAAGCGCCCGCTCGCCCGCTCCCGCTGGAGCCA
>DASUXP010000196.1:0-2895 GCA_036377835.1 Sphingomicrobium sp.
GCCGAGAAGATCAAGAAGCAGATCGAGGAAGCCGGCGGCACCGTCGAGCTGAAGTGAGCCGGCGCGCCGCAAGGCGCGCGGACTCATCCCGGCGAAGCCGGGATCCATGATCTGGGCCCCGGCTTTCGCCGGGGAACGAACAAGGGGCGGCTTCCGCGAGGAGGCCGCCCCTTTGTCATTCGGCCGACTCCCGGATAAGCTCCCGCCCATGCGGGGGATCGCCATCATCGCGCTGCTGCTTGCCGGATCGGCCGCCGGCACACCGCCGGGGATCACCTCGGCCTATACGACGCTCGACCTCGATCGCTGCACGCAGCTCGACAGAGGCGAGACTCCGGAGTGGACGGAATGGCGATGCAGCGGGCATCGCGGCATAGCGCTCTTCGTCCAGAACAGCGACGATCGCTACGACGTCGACGCCGGCGTCGAAGACAAGGGCGCGTTGTGGGCCGATACCTTCGATTATCCGGGCAAGACGGTCGAATGGCGCCTTCACGCCGGCAAGCCGTTCGCGGTCATCTACCGACTCGTTTCCGCCAACCCCGAGCGCGAGCGCACCTCCACGCTGGTGGTCGAGACCGTCGGCACCCGTGGCAAGCCCGGCTGCCGGGTCGCCGCGATTCCCGGCTCGGCGGCCAGGGCGAACGAGCAGGCGCGCGCCGCGGCGGACAGGATTCTCAATGGCCGCACCACCTGCCTCAAGGCCGAGTAAGTGCTTGTACGCAATTGATTCACTGCGCCGATAGGGCGAATAGCGGCACCAAGCATGCGTCTTGATCAACCTTTTCTGAAGCTGCCGATCCGGTTCGACGCGGACGCTCTTGCCGCCGACGTGCGCGCGCTTCCGCCAGCGGCATGGGTGCCCCACCCGACCGGCTTCAAGGGCAATGAGGCGGTGCGCCTGGTCAGCGTCGGCGGCGGCGCCAACGACGATTTCAACGGCGAGATGGCGGCGACCGAGCAATTGCTCGCCAGCCGCTATGTGATGCAGGTGATGGACGCGATCGGCGGAGTCTGGGGCCGCAGCCGGCTGATGGGCCTCGGCCCGGGCGGCGACGTTCCGCAACATGTCGACACCCATTATTACTGGCGTACCCACTGGCGCATCCATGTGCCGATCGTCACCAATCCCGCGGTGACCTTCAGTTGCGGCCCCGAGACGGTGCACATGGCCGCGGGCGAGTGCTGGCTGTTCGACTCGTTCCGCTGGCACAAGGTCCAGAACGGCGGCGACGCGCAGCGAATCCACCTCGTGCTCGACACCGTCGGCGGCCCGCGTTTCTGGGACCTGGTCGAGGAGGCGAAATCGGGCCGCGCCGAAGAGCGGCTGGTGGCTCCTGCGCCCGCTTCGGCGGCTCCCCCCGGGCTCGTCTTCGAGCGGATCAACCTCACCCCGGTGATGTCACCGTGGCAGCTTCGCACCCATGTCGCCTTCCTCGCCGAGCGGTCGGTACCGCACCCGGTGCTCGCGGCATTGCTCGGCAGGCTCGAGCGATTCGTCGACGACTGGACGGTCGCCTGGGCGCAGCACGGGTCGGAGCGGTCGGGCTGGCCGACCTACATGACGCTGCTCGACGGGCTAAAGGCCGATCTCAGCACGCTGCGCGGCGGCGGCGACGTGCTGCTGACCAACCGCCTGCCCTTCTACGCCGCGCTCGACAATATGATCTTCCTCGCCTTGTTCGCCGACCCCGCCGAGGTTTCAGCCTACGTCGCCGCGCCGCCGCAAAGGCAGCGGGCGGCGTCCTAGGCGGCAATTCGGCGCGAATGGCCCTTGCGGCGCCGCGCCGAATGACTATATCGGGCAAATCCAACAAATAGACGGCTCCGCCGCACGGTGACGTGCGCCCGGAGCTTTTCCCGTCCTCTCCGGGACAGGGCCCGACCGGCGCACGGGTCAGACGCATTGGAGAGGGGCAGCGGGACAAGCGCTCCACGACACGATCCGGCCGTGGCCGGAATCCATTGCGGGGCGCCTTCGGCTGCGTTCCCGCACAGCGCAGGGAATGACATGGCGACCAAGGCGATCGACGCACCGGCAAAGAGCAAGTCCGGCCGGACCACCGCGGCACGGCGGATCCGCAAGATCTTCGGCAACATCCACGAAATCAGCGAAATGCCGAACCTCATCGAGGTTCAGCGCGAGAGCTACGAGCAGTTCCTCCGCTCGGACCCCAAGACCGGCTATGTCTCGGGCCTCGAGAAGACGCTGCGCTCGGTCTTCCCGATCGTCGACTTCGCCGGCACGGCGCACCTCGACTTCGATCATTATGAGCTCGAAGAGCCAAAGTACGACACCGACGAATGCCGCCAGCGCGGCCTCACCTATGCCGCGCCGATGCGCGTCACCCTGCGCCTGACCACCTTCGAGATCGACCCCGAGACCGAGGCCAAGTCGGTCATCGATATCAAGGAGCAGGACGTCTACATGGGCGACATGCCGCTCATGACGATGAACGGCACCTTCATCATCAACGGCACCGAGCGGGTGATCGTCAGCCAGATGCACCGCTCGCCGGGCGTCCTCTTCGACCATGACCGCGGCAAGACCCACGCCAGCGGCAAGTATCTCTTCGCCGCGCGCGTGATCCCCTATCGCGGCAGCTGGCTCGACTTCGAGTTCGACGCCAAGGACATCGTCAACGTCCGCATCGACCGCAAGCGCAAGCTGCCGGTGACGGCGCTGCTGCACGCCCTCGGAATGACCAGCGAGGAAATCCTCAACACCTTCTACAACCGCGTGACCTATGGCCGCGGCAAGAACGGCTGGCAGATCCCCTATTCCGCCGAAGCGTGGCGCGGCCAGAAGCCGACTCACGACGTGGCGGACGCGGATTCGGGCGAGATCGTCTTCAAGGCGAATGAGAAGATCACGCCGCGCCGCGCCAACCAGGC
>DASUXP010000197.1:0-3381 GCA_036377835.1 Sphingomicrobium sp.
ACCGTGGAAACGGCGGCGATCGCGCTCAACGTCGAGCCGGGGCGGATCGCGAAGACCCTGGCGGTGCGCGCCGGAGAGCATCTCTTCCTGCTCGTCGCGCGCGGCGACGCCCGCCTCGACAACCGCAAGTGCAAGGACGAGCTCGGCGCGCGGCCGCGAATGCTCGGGCCTGAGGAGACGCTGGCGGTCACCGGGCACCCGGTGGGCGGGGTTTGCCCGTTCGGTCTGAAGACGCCACTCCCGGTCTATCTCGACGTGTCGCTGAAAGCGTTCGACATGGTCTATCCCGCCGGCGGGTCGCTCAACACCTCGGTCGAGGTGCCGACCGAGCGATTGTTCGAGCTGGTGGCGGAGCGCTGGGTCGACCTATGCCGGCTGCCGGGCGAAGCGGGCGGGGCTTAGCTCGTCGGCCGAGACGCCTTCGACCGGCCAGTCCAGGCCGAGGATCAGCGACGCGGCGATGCGGGCCATCGCCGGCGAGGTCTGCAGCCCGAACCCGCCCTGCCCGACCAGCCAGAAGAAGCCCTCGGCATCGGGCGCGAACCCGGCGACCGGGTGGCGGTCGGACGCGAAGGTACGGAGGCCTGCCCAGCGGCTGTGGACCCGCTCGACCTTGACGGTCGTGCGCTCCTCCACCCGATAGGCGGCGAGCGCGACCTCATATTCGTCAGGCTGAGCGTCGACCGGATCGCTCGGCACTTCGTCCATCGGCGAGGCAAACAGGCGGCCGCTCTCCGGCGCGAAATAGAGCTCGTCGCCGACCGTCTTGGCGAAAGGCAGCCCATCGAGCTCGGTTCCGGGCGGAGCGTCGAAGGTGATAATGGTGCGGCGCAGCGGCTGGAGGCTCACGGGCGCGACGCGCGCGAGGCGGGCAACCGCGTCCGCCCAGGCACCCGTCGCATTCACCAGAACGGGCGAGGTGAAACTGTCGCCCCTGTCGGTCGTCACCATCCACGTGCCCGATTGCCGCTCGATCCGGGCGGCGCGGGCGCCGGTGCGCAACTCGCCGCCCTTGGTCCGTAGCCGGCGGAGGAACCCTTGCAGCAGGGCATGCGGGTCGAGGCGGATGCCGTTCAAATCGGCGATCCCGTGCCGCGCGTCGTCCTTGAGCAGCGGGCACAGCTCGTGAACCCCCTTAGCGTCGAGCCGCTCGAGGCTGGCGAATTGCGCGATTTCCGCCCCAAGTGAGTCGAGCGCCGCCCGCTCATCGTCCCGGGCATGGACCAGCACCGGCATGCGCCGCCCGAGCGGAGCGCCGGAAAAGCCCTCTGGCGGCGACTCGATGAACCCGCGGCTGGCCAGCGTCAGCGCTCGGACGAGCCGGTCGCCGAGCGCATAATGGAGCATGGTGGCGCTTCGCCCGGAGGAATGGAAGCCGACCTGCTCCTCGGCCTCGAGAACGGTAACCCGCGCCCGCGACGACAGCTCGGCGGCGACGGACAGACCGGCGACCCCGCCGCCGATGACCAGGATGTCGGAGCTAGCCGCCACCGGTCAGGCGGCGGTCAGCCGCTCGTGGACGACCTTGCCGCCTTGCGTCAGGCGGATCCCGCGGACGATCTCGTCGTCGTCGGGGAGCACCACGCGGCCCTGCTCCTTGTCCCAGAAGGCGCTGAGGAAATTGTACAGGTTGCGCGCGAACAGCGCCGACGAGTCCGCGGCGAGCGTCCGCGCGAGATTGGACGCGCCGATGATCGTCACCCCATGTTTCCCGACCCGCTGGTCGGCGACGGTGCCCTCGACATTGCCGCCGGCGCTCGCCGCCAGGTCGACGATGACGCTGCCCGGCCGCATGCTCGCCACCTGCGCGTCGCTGATGAGGCGCGGCGCCGGCTTGCCCGGGATCAGCGCGGTGGTGATGACGATGTCCTGCTTCGCGATATGGCCGGAAACCAGCTCGGCCTGCGCCTTTTGATATTCGGCGGACATCTCCGTGGCATAGCCGCCCGCGCCCTCGCCCTCGATTCCCGCGACTTCCTCGACGAAAATCGGTTTCGCGCCGAGCGACAGGATCTGCTCCTTCGTAGCCGAGCGCACGTCGGTGGCGCTGACCTGCGCGCCGAGGCGCTTGGCGGTGGCGATCGCCTGCAGGCCGGCGACGCCGACGCCCATGACGAACAGCTTGGCAGGGCTGATCGTGCCTGCGGCGGTCATCATCATCGGGAAAGCGCGCCCGTATGTTGCGGCGGCGTCCATCACCGCCTTGTAGCCGGCGAGGTTTGACTGCGAGGAGAGGATGTCCATCGACTGGGCGCGGGTGATGCGCGGCATCCATTCCATCGCCAGCGCCTCGAGGCCGGCCGACGCATAGCCGGCAACGGCGTCGCCGCGCTTCGCCGGATCGAGCGCCCCGACCAGCAGCGCGCCCTTCTCCGCGTCCTTCAGCGCGTCGGCATCGGGGCCGTTGATGCAGAGGATGGCGGCCGCGCCCTCGAGCACGGCCTCGCGGTCGCCGAGCACTGCTCCGGCGGCCTCGAACTCGGCGTCGCTCACCGACGCGGTCTCGCCCGCGCCGCGCTCGACCGCCACTTGGCCGCCGAGGGCGACGAACTTCTTCACCGTCTCCGGGATCGCGGCGCAGCGCGTTTCGCCTGCGGCCGTTTCCTTCAGCACCGCGATCTTCATGCGATTGGACGGTCTATTTGAGGATCAGGAGGACGATGAGGGCGGTGACGAAGCAGACGATCGCGCCCCACTTCAGCAGCCTGGTGAAGCGGCCGTAATCGCGGACATGCGCGGCGACGTCCTGGGTCGGCGGGTCGGTCAGAAGCGGCTCTTCCTCGGCCATCATGTTTCCCTTTTGAGTACGTTCGGCCGGTCCATAACAAGGCCCGCCGCGCCGCCCAACCCCCCACGCACCTTAAGCGCCCCTTTACCCCTCCTCTCCTACACTCGGCCCACGAAGGAGTGTGGGATGGCCGAAGAGCGCACCCGGTCGCTGCTGTTGCTGAATGCCGACGCCGACGAACGGCGGCTGATCTCGGCCGTCGCCGCGCGCGCCAACTGGAGCGTCGTCGGCGCCGCCGACGCGGAGACGGCGATCGCGCTGCTGCAGGGGCCGCACGGCCGCGAAGTGCAGGCGGCGCTGCTCGGCGCGTGGGATTCGGAGAGCAGCCCCGCCCTCATCGATGCGCTCCGCGCCCAGCGCGACAAGCTTCCGGTGATCGTGCTCAGCCACGGCGACAGCGTCGCCGTCGCGGTCGAGGCAATGCGCGCCGGGGCGTCGGACTTCCTCGTCCGCCCCGTCGCCGCGGAGCGGCTGACCGAAGCGCTCGCCGCCAATGCCGACCGCCGCAAGGGCGTCGGCGAGCTCGCGCCCGTTTCTGAGAAGCTCGCGCCCGAGCTTTCGCTCGAACAGCTGATCGGCGCCGCGCCCGAGTT
>DASUXP010000198.1:0-2367 GCA_036377835.1 Sphingomicrobium sp.
GCGCCGCGCAGCGAGACGTCCTCCAGCAGCGGGTTGCTGATCGCGGCCTTGGCCCCGCAGGGCGCGATCCTCACCCTCGGCCTCGCCGGTGCCCATCATCGCCTTGCCCATCTCGCTCATCACCGAGCGGACGTCGGCGAAATCGAGGTTGATGAGGCCGGGCATGACCATCAGGTCGGTGATCCCGCGGACGCCCTGCTGGAGCACCTCGTCGGCCATTTCGAAGGCTTCCTTGAAGGTGGTTTCCGAATTGGCGAGGCGGAACAGGTTCTGGTTGGGGATGACGATCAGGGTGTCGACGTGCTGCTGAAGCTCGGAGATGCCCGATTCGGCCGAACGGCCGCGGCGGGCGCCTTCGAAGGCGAACGGCTTGGTCACGACGCCGACGGTCAGAATGCCCTTGTCGCGCGCGGCCTTGGCGATGACCGGTGCAGCGCCGGTCCCGGTGCCGCCGCCCATGCCCGCGGCGATGAAGCACATGTGCGCGCCTTCGAGCGCGCGTTCGATCTCCTCGATCGTCTCCTCGGCCGCGGCGCGCCCGATCTCGGGCCGGGAGCCGGCGCCGAGCCCCTGCGTGATCTTGAGGCCGAGCTGGATCCGCCGGTCGGCGGTCGAGGCGTTCAGGGCCTGGGCATCGGTGTTGGCGACAATGAAGTCGACGCCCTGGACGTCGGCGCGCATCATGTTGGCGATGGCGTTGCCGCCCGCCCCGCCGACGCCGATGACGCTGATGCGTGGGCGAAGCTCGTCGACTTCCGGCCGCATGAAATCGATGCTCATGACCTAATCCCCCTCAAACCGCTCCAACGTGTTGAGCCTTCAGGGTGAATCTTTGAATCATCGCGAGTCGCCTGCCAAGGGAAAAAGTTAACGCGAACCAAAAAACTGGGGAGAAGTGTCGCAGGAAAGACTCAGTTGCGGCGGCGTGTTGCGCGCCGGCCCGGCTGAGCCTTCTTTGGAGCGGCACCGACGAAGCCGGCGGTCGATGTTCCCACCGCTTCGATGGGGCGGGCGCCGGTGCCGGTCTCCGGGGCCGGAGGGCGCTTCTTCTTCCGTTTCGCGCCAAGCACCGTCCGGGTGATCCCGAAGGCGGCGATGCCCGCGACAGCGGCGGCCGCGGCAACGCGGAAGTTGAAGGCCTTGTAAGGATCGAAACGCCAGCGCTTCCTTGCCATCTGCAGTCTCCCGTATCGGCTCCTCGCGCCGTATCGCATGCGCGGACGGCGCTCCAGATTCAGCGTGCAGCCGCGTCGAGGTTGCGCCGCGCGAGGCGCATCGCCGTGACCACGCCCGCGCCGAACAGCCCGCCTTCGAGCGCGGCGGTGACCAGCTCGGTGGTTCGGCCGAAGCCTGCTTCGCCGAACCACGCCCCGATCCGATCCAGCCGCAGCCGCGAGCCGGGGAACTGGTGCGCGAGCAGGTCGAGGCTACCGCCCATCATGTGCCCGCCGAGCGCCACGACAAGCAAGCCGCTGAGCGCTCCGCATGCCACCGCGACGGCGATGCGCCGCCAGCGAGGGCCCGACTCCAGCCGCGCGGCGATTACGTAAGCGACGCCGAGCGCGCCGCCGACGACGAACCCCTCGAACGGGCCGGTGATGTCGCCGGGTGAGCGGCCGATCAGGAGATTGAACGCGTCGAGGCCGAGGAACTTGACGACGGCGCCGACGACCAGCCCGCCGAGCGCTCCGCCGGCGATCGGCCACGCCGCTCCGGAGAACCGGGTCGAGCCGGCGATGCCGAAGGCCACTCCGGCCCCGCCCATCAGGGCGACGAGGATGGTGATGCAGAGCAGGACGAGCAGCACCGACACCGCACCCATGCCCGGCGCCAGCGGCTGCGACGCGCCGGCGAAGCCGTAGATGAGGCCGCCGACGAAGCCGGCGATGCCGCCCCCGACCGTGCCCGCCGAGCCGAGCAGGAGGATATCCCGCCAGCTCTTGTCCGCCGCAGGCCGCACGAGGGGCTCGGCTCCGGCGGATTCGACCGGCGCGATGAAGCGGTAGCCGTGCTTGGGCACGGTCTCGATGAATCGCGGCGCGGTGGCATCGTCGCCGAGCTGGCGGCGCAGAGTCTTGATGCACTGGGTGAGCGCCTCATCGGTGACCGGCACGCCGCTCCACACCTCGTCGAGGAAACGGTCCTTGGGAACGAGGCGCCCCGCCTCGCTGACCAGCAGCGTGAGCGCGTCGAGATAGCGCGCGTTCAGCTCCACCGGCTGCCCGGCATTGCTGAGGCGCCGGTCCGCCGGGTCGAGCAGGAAGCGGTCGAAGCGAAAGCCGGGGCTCGTCACGATTTCAGATTTTCCTCAGCTCTTGCTCATGCCGTTCACGGAGGCGCCGTGCACTATGGTCGCATCAATCATGC
>DASUXP010000199.1:0-9144 GCA_036377835.1 Sphingomicrobium sp.
GCCTTCCTCGCCACCGCCTCGGTGGAGGTCCTCAGCGACGGCTATCTCGCGCGCCCGTTGACCATCGACCGGCCTACCGGCCTCGCGGCGCGGATCGAAAGCGAGCTGCCCGACATCCAGGGACGGCTGATGGCGAAGGGAAATGGCCGCGAGCTGCCCGGCCCCGCGGTCGCGGCGCCACCGGAAACCCGCAAGCCGTGGCCGGCGGACGCATATGCGATGTCGGTGCTGGCCCGCGTTGTTCGCCGCGAAACCAGCGTGAGCCGCGTCGCCTGCGCCCTGCTGTTCGAGGCCGAAGAAGGTCAGCAGCTGCTGGTCGGCACCGATACCTCGACCCTGGCGCTGGTCCTCAGCGAGGACGCGCTGCTGATCGACCGCTATCGCCAGCAATGCGAGGCGATGTCGCTCGACGAATATCAGGCGCGGCGCGGCTCCTGAGCTTCGCCGAGCCCGGCGCAGTCCATCAGGTCCTCGATTCCGGCGCGTTCGAGCGCGCTCAGCTCGGGCCGCCACAAATCGGCGATCAGGACCACGCGGATCCGGTCGCTGTCATTCCATGCATCGTGCGTCGCCATGTCGTCGAACACCAGCGCCTTGCCGGCCTTCCACTGCCGCGTTTCGCCGCCGACGCGGAAGCCGCAATCGTCGGGTACGATCAGCGGCAGATGGGCGATGATCCGCGCATTGGTGATCCCGACGTGCGGCGCGATCCGGCTCCTCGGCTCGAGCACCGAGAAATAAAGGCTCGGCGAGATGTGGCCGAGCCTCGGCATGTCGAGCGCCCGGGCGAGCGCCATCGTCCTCGGGCAGCGCTCGGCGAACGCCTCGACGACGGCGCCGTCGCGGATCAGCGGGATCATCGACCATTGGCCCGGCCGGCCGGCATCGCTGTCGGCGGTGTGGAGTCCGCCGAGGCGCGCGGACAGCTCGGCCGACTTGCTTTGCGCAAGGGCGAGGAATTCGTCTCGGACGTCATCCGTCGCCGCTTCGAGCTCGGCGATGCCGGCAAAGCGCGACGGGTCGAAATAGCGCTTGGGGCGTATCCCGGGCAGCAGGAACAAGGGCGGCGCCAAGGGGCCCGCGTCGAGGTTCTCGAGGATGTTGTTGCGGAAGTGGCGGAGGCGCCGCTCCTCGTCGGCCTTGAGCTCCAGCAGGGCGCCTTCCGGGTGCCATTCGAGCAGCCGCTTGCGCCATCGCTCGGCCGCGGCGACACGGCGCCTGGCATGTTCGAGCTGCCCGGCGACACTCGGCTGGAAGGAGAGGTCGAGGGGCGCGTGGACACAGGCCGATCGATAGGCCCGCTCGGCCGCGTGAAGCGCGCCGGTCGCCTCGCGCAAGCTGCCGAGCAGCAGCGACATGAGGAAGTTGCGCGGCGCGAGCTCGACCGCAGCAGCGGCGGCCTGCATCGCCCCGGCGAGGTCGCCGACCGAGCGCCGGACGGTCGCGAGACGGAGCAGGGTCGCCGCGTCGTGCCCGCGCTGGGCGGCAAGCTCGAGCAGGCTCGCCGCCTGCCGCACGTCGCCCCGCGCCATCGCCTGATCCGCCTGGTCGATCAGCGTGCAATTCTCTCCCAGGCTGGCGATCGTCCTGCTCCTTCGCTTCGCGCCCGCCTTTGCCGCAGGACCGCACACGGGCGCGGCTCCAATTCGACGAAGCCGCGCGCCCGGTCCACGAAAGACGGGCGCAAGCGGAGACGGCAAATTAAAAAGAGGCAATCAGCTGCGTGCGCGGAATTGAGCTCAGGGCTGCTCGGCGCGTGGATCGGCAGCCTCGGCGGTTGCGGCCTGCGGCGAGCGGCGGGCGAGGAAGCGTTGCGCGGCATTCGCCATGACCTGCCGCTGCTGCCCGGGTTGAAGCGCGAGGAAACGCTCGCGCTTTTGCGGCGGCAGGACTCGGGCGAAACGCTGCACCTGGATGTCGGTCAGGGCCGCCGGATCGCTCGCCACCTGGCGCAGGATCCGCGCCGCGCGCCATTGGCGCACCGCCAGCCGCAGCTCGATCTCGTCCAGCGGAGGCGACGGCAGCCCCGCCGCCTCGCGCCGCTCGACGATGCGCTGCGCCTGCCGCTCGATCCGGTCGGCGTTGGGGGTCGGCAGCCCGGCGGCGCGGCGCTCGTCGACGCGCGCCTTCACCTTCTCGAACCGCTCGATGGCGCGCTGGTGCCGCGTCGGCTCCGGCGCCGGCTCGGCGGCCTGCTCCAGAGGCGGCTGCGAGACAGGAGCGGGGGCTCTCGTCTTCACCGACGCCATGCGCACCGGCCTTTCAGCCGGAACCGACGTATGGAGCATCGGGATCGCCGCCACCACCTGGTGCACCACCGGGATTGCGATCCGGCCGCCGGAGACCACTTCGGCGGCGACCGCGCTGGTAAAGGCGAGCCCGATAACGGCGGCGCCGAGCCACACCGGGCGCTTCCACCGTCCGCGCCGCTCGCCGCGCCTCCAGCTGGCGCTTCGGCTCAACTGCGGCACGGCCGTTGCGGATGCCGCCGCTCGGACGGCGAGCCCGTCGGGCGGAGCCGGCGGCGCATAGCAATCGAGCAGGCTGTCGAGGTCGCTCATGCCGCGCTCCCCTCCTGCAGCAGCCCGCTCGCACCTAGGCTTCGCGACAGGCCGCGGCGCGCGCGCACGAGGAGCGATTCCAGAGCCTTCACGCCGACCCCTAGCGCGGCCGCGGCTTCGGCATTGGAGACGCCTTCGTAATAAGTGAGCACGATCGCCGCGCGCTGGCGGTCGGGCAGCGCCTGCATCGCCGCGGCGACCGCACGCTCGCGCCGGCGAACGTCGATCATCGCGTCGGCAGACGGCGCCTCGTCGGCGCGTTCGGGCACCGCCTCGTCGCTGACGAACGCGCGGCGCCGCTTGCGGTCGAGACAGAGGTTGGTGGCGACCCGGCGCAGCCAGCCGCCGAGCCCGCCGCCGACCGGAGTCCAGCGCTCCGCATGGGTCCACAGCCTGGTGATCGCTTCCTGCACCACGTCCTCCGCTTCGGCGGCGTCGGCGAGCATTCGCCACGCAATCGCGAACAGCATCGGCGTGTAGCGTTCCGAGAGCGCCTCGAGGGCGCGGCCATCGCCGGCGGCGACACGGCGCATCAGCACCGCATCGTCCTCGTGCCCCGACTGTCCGTGCCGTTCCTGCACTCGTCTCTTCCGCCGCCGCAGCTGCACACGCCTTAACGGGCGAGGAGTGAATATCCTTCGAACGGCAATGAAAAGGGCCGGCGGATCGCTCCGCCGGCCCCAGGTTCGTTCGTTTCTGCCCGTGCTAGCGGCGGTCGCCCATGAAGCGCAGCAGGAACAGGAACATGTTGATGAAGTCGAGGTACAGGTTCAGCGCGCCGATGACGGCGGACTTGGCCATCGCCTCGCCCTGGCCCGCGACCGAGAAGTAGATGCTCTTGATCTTCTGCGTGTCATAGGCGGTGAGGCCGGCGAAGAGGAGCACGCCGATGGCGCTGATCGCCATGTCGAACGCGGGCGAGCGCAGGAACAGGTTGATCAGCAGCGCGATGAAGATCCCGACCACTCCCATGATCAGGAACGAGCCCCAGCCGGAGAGGTCCTTCTTGGTCGTGTAGCCCCACAGGCTGAGGCCGGCGAAGGCCGCCGCCACCGCGAAGAAGGTCTGCGCGATCGACACCCCGGTATAGACCAGGAACAGGCTGGAGAATTGCACGCCGATGAGGCCGGCATAGACCCAGAAGATGGTCTGCGCGGTGCTTGCCGACATGCGGTTGATGCCGAAGCTCAGCCACAGCACCAGCCCGAGCGGCGCGAACAGCGCGACCCAGAACAGCGGCGTCGCCTGGCCGGTGGCCGGATTGACGATGTAATTGATGAGGCTGCTGTTGGCGAAAAGCAGCGCGACGATGCCGGTGAGCAGCACGCCCGACGCCATGTAGTTGTAAACCGACAGCATGTAGGACCGAAGGCCCGCATCGCGGGCGGCGCGCGGAACGCCAACCGTGGCAGCGCTCACGCCGGTCGTGCGCGGGTCGTTCAGATTGTCCATCTCGTCTCCTTTGCGAAAGGGCAAAAGGCCCCTCACAGCTCCGGATATATCGTGGATGCCCGGAGGGACTTCAAGCGAAACTGGCGTAGCCACCCCGACGAAGGCCGGGGCCCAGGGTAACGAACCCTTCGGGGGTGGCTCGCAACGGAACGCGGCCTATATTCGCGGCCATGGCCCGAAAGCCCGCCAGCATGCTCCCCGCGGTCACAATCGTGATCGAATGGGAAAATGCGATCGACGTCGAGGACAAGTGGACTCGCGCGGCGATGAGCGCGCTCGAGGGCGAGCTCGCCGACGTGGGCCCGCGCATGGCCGCGAAACCGCGCATCACCTATCTCTACGACCGGCGCGCGGTCCCCGCCGGCACGATCGAACAGGCGCTCGAAGCCGCCGCCCCGCGCCTCCGCGAGCTCGCCGAGGTCGAGATCCTGCCAACCGACGGGCTCAGCTATTACCAGCTCAAGAACTTCGGCATCTCGCGCTCGACGACCGCCCTTTCGATCATGCTGGACAGCGACGCCGCGCCGCAGCCCGGCTGGCTCGAGAACCTGGTGAAGCCCTTCGCCGACCCGGAGATCGTCGCCGTCGGCGGCTTCACCGTGCTCGGCTATGACGATTTCCTATCGAAGACCTTCGCGTTGAGCTGGATCTTCAACCTCGCCGAAGAGCGTGAGAAGACCGTCAGGCGCGCGAAGATCCACGTCAACAATTGCGCGGTACGGACCGAATTCTTCCGCGAGCACCCCTTCCCCGATTTGCCGGCGTTCAAGAAGCAGTGCGGCTTCTGGCTGCGCGACCTCAGCGCGCAGGGCTTCAAATACACGCGGACGGCGGACGCGATGACCATCCATGCGCCGCACCCCGGCTACCGGTTCCTCGCCTGGCGCGCGTGGACCATGGGCCTCGACCGCGACTATCAGGCGTTCCAGACCGCCACCCGCTCGCGCCTCGGCCGCGCCGGCTTCGCTTTCGCCTTCTTCGGCAAGAAAGTAGGCAAGTCCTGGTCGCGGATCCTGCGCAAGGGCGGCAAGGTCGACCTGCCGGTGTGGCAGCGGCCCGCTGCGATGGCGGTGACCTTGGGCTTTTACGGGGTCGGCCTCGCCGGCGAGCTCAAGAGCGCGCTCACGCGGTCCTTCGAGCCTTTGCCAGAGCCGCAGCGCCGCCCTCGGCAGACCCGCGCCGCCGCTTGAGCCGCCGCTTGCGCGCCAGCTCCCTTGCGCCGAGCGCCAGCAACAGGCCGGTCAACCCGGCGCCGAGCCCGCCGATCATCAGCTTGATGTCGCTCCGCGCCTGTCCATAGCGCCGCGCCTTCAGCAACTGCAGCACATGGCGGGTGAGGTCCTTGGCCACGCCCACGCGGTAGTCGGGCGTGCCGAGATATTGCGGATGGCGCTCGACGATCGCCAGCGTGCTGGCGACGAACTGGTCGCTCGCCGAGATGCCGTCGGCCGACCAGCCTTTCACCCACAGGATCTCGTCGATCGCCCCGCAATTGGCGACCTTGGCGAGGCGGATGAGGAAGTCCATGTCCTGCCGGCGGACGACGCTCTCGTCGAACAGCCCCGCGCGGAGCGCCGCCTCGCGCGTGCAGGAAATGGCTGAGGTCGGCTTCCACAGCTCGCGGCTGAACAGGCAGCGCTCGAACTCCGCGTTGCCGGCGATCCGCGGATTGCGCCGCTCGACCCGCGGCTTCTTCGACTCCGGGCAGCATTGCTTGACGAAGCTGTCGACCAGCACCTCGAGCTCGGGCCGGGCGTCGAACTCCGCGGCCACGGTGGCGAGTTTGTGCTGTAGATAGCTGTCGTCGCTGTCGAGGAAGGCGAGCAGCGGCGCCGTCGCCGCCTCAATTCCGGCATTGCGCGCGGCATTGGCCCCGCGGTTGCGGCCGAGCTCCACCAGCCGCACGCGCGGATCGGAATAGCCGCGCGCCACCGCCGCCGTGCCGTCGCTCGAGCCGTCGTCGACCACGATGATCTCGAAGTCCACGAAGTCCTGGCCGAGCACGCTGTCGATCGCGCGGCCGATTACGCCGGCGCGATTGTAGGCGGGAATGATGACGGCGATACGCGGCACGCTCTTGCCCAACCCTCTGTTACCCAACGGGATTTAATACCCTAGGTTCGAATTATGTCCATTCGCGGACATTTATCCGCACCTCCTGCCATGTTGTGCCACCGCTCGTTATGCTAATGAAACGAAAAGCAGCGAGCACACGCATGGCGGAAACGCAGGCAGCGCACCCCACCCGTCCGGGTGAGAGGATCCTGGCGCTCGACGTCTTGCGCGGCTTCGCCATGTTCGGAGTCCTCGTCGCTTATTGCATGTGGAGCCTGGGGACGGCGCCCGAGCAAAGCTATTCCGCCTTCGACCGCGGCCTCGACCGGGCGCTCGGCTTCCTCGTCGACGGCAAGTTCTACACCATCCTCGCGACGCTGTTCGGGCTCGGCTTCGCGCTGCAGCTCGGCCGGTCGTCGAACGATCGCAACGCGGTGCGCCTGTATCTCAGGAGGCTCGGCGTGCTCGCCGTCATCGGCCTTTTCCACGCGCTGCTGCTGCGCAACGGCGATATCCTCGTGCCCTACGCCCTTACCGGCTTCGTCCTCGTCCCCTTCCGCAAGGCGTCGAATCGGCTGATCTTCACCGCCGCGTTCACCGCACTGCTCGCGGCCTACTCCTCCCGACTGCTCTGGCCGATGACTGGCATCGCCGTGCCTCGGCGGCCGGACCTGTCGGGCGCCTCCTATCTGGTCGAGAACGCCGCCTGGGTCCGCTACTGGTACGAGACCTTCATTTTCACCTGGCCGATCAACCTCACGATGTTCCTGTTCGGCCTCTGGGCCGGCCGCAACCGCATTATCGAGCGGCTCGCGTCCGAGCCGAAGACGCTTCGGGCGATACTTTTTTGTGGCCTTATCCTTGGCGGAGGCTTTTATTTCGGGCTTCGCGCAGCCGAGGCGCAGCCCGGCTCCAAAGCGTGGCAACTCGCCGGTGGCCTTTCTTACACCTTCCACTGCTGGGGCATGTCCAGCGCCTATGCAGCCGCGATCCTCCTGACGCTGCGCACGCAGACAGGCCGGCGTATGTTAGCTCCGCTCGCTACGATCGGGCGGCTGGCGCTCACCAATTATTTGATGCAGGCGGCGCTCGTCGTCCCCCTGTGCCTTGCCTTCGGCTGGTTCGACCGGTTCACGCCGACAACCGCTTTGCTCCTCGCGCTGCTGATCTTCGGCCTCGTGCAAATCCCCTTCAGCCTGTGGTGGGTGAAACGATTCAACTTCGGCCCGGCGGAATGGGTCTGGCGGGCGCTGTCCTACGGCCGAGCGCCGCCGCTGACCGCGCGCCCGAACGACTACGCCCCCATCTAGGAACCCGCGTCCCGCGCCTGTACTCGCGCGAAAGTGCACCGGCCCTCGCTCCTCGACCGCTCGCTTCGAATCGTCCTCGGCGGCGTGCACGCACTACTCAAGGCGAAATGGTTCGTCCGCCGTCCCCGGACGTTCGGCGCGCACGCGCTGGCGCTGACCTCCGAAGGCAAGGTCATCCTCGTCCGCCTGCGCTACGCTCCCGGCTGGCGCATACCGGGAGGCGGACGCGCTCCCGGCGAAGACCCGCGTGAAGCCGTCCTGCGCGAGCTTCGCGAAGAAATCGGCATGATTTCCCACGGCGAGGTCCAGCTCGCCGCCGAGCTCGAGGAATCCACCGACTTCAAGCGCGACCTCGCCTCCCTCCTCATCGTCCGCGACGTCGTCTATCGCCCGAGGCGCTGGTCGTGGGAGGTGGAAGCCGTGCGCGAAGCCGATCTGGCCTCGCTCCCCGGCGAGCTCTCTCCCCGGGTCCGCGCGTGGCTGGAGAGGCTCGCGGGCAAGGTCTAGGCTGAGCCCATGCACCGCCTGTTCGTCGCCATTCGCCCGCCGGAGTTCATCCGCGACCTCTTGATCGACGCGATGGACGACAGCCCCGAATTCCGCTGGCAGGACGAGGAGCAGCTGCACCTCACCTTGCGCTTCGCCGGCGAAGTCGAGCGCCCCGTCGCCAACGACCTCGCCGACGCGCTCGGCCGCGTGCGCGCGCAGTCCTTTTCGCTCCGGATCAAGGACGTCGGCCGCTTCGAGCAGCGCAACAGCGGCGCCTTGTGGGCCGGCGTCCAGCCGAAGGAGCCGGTCGCTGCGCTGGCCGCCAAGATCGACCGCACGTGCCAAACCGTCGGCCTCGAGCCCGAGCGGCGCGCCTTCCATCCGCACATCACCCTCGCCCGCTGGAAGGGACGCCGCACCCGCGAAGTCGAAGGCTTCCTCGAGCGCAACCGAGGCCTCGCCTCCGAGCCGTGGCAGGTCGACTCCTTCATCCTGTTCCAAAGCCGTCTCTCGCGCCACGGCGCGCATTACGAAGAGGTGGCGAGCTACCCGCTCGGCTAGGCTAATGCTGCGGCGACCGGCGGTAGACGAACTGATAGCTCAGCTGCCAGCTCTGCCCGCGGTCGGCGGAGCGGTAGCCCGTCTGCACCACGCTGCCGTCGGGCTTCGCTTCGTAGGTCATGCGCACCGGCGCCGGAGCCCCCCTCGCCGGGTGGGACAGGCCAGTCAGGGTCATCACCCCGTTGGCGAAGCTGCCGGCATATTCGTTGAGATTGTTGAGCGAGTCGGTCCACACCTGCCGCCACACCGATTTCTCGGGACGATAGGTGTTGAGGCTGCCGCCGCCGGTCCCCTGCAGCGGCATCCAGTTCTCGCGGATCGCGCAACCGGCGTAGAGCTTCTCGACCAGACTATGGGCGACGAGCTTGCCGGTGTCCGGCCGATAGACGTCCCAGCGCCCGACCCAGAAGTCGAACTGGCGATGCTCGGCACTGTCGCACGCCAACGGCGGCGGCGCTGCCGGTGCAGCCTGGGCGGCGGCGAGCATGGCGGCGATGATGAACATTCGACCCCTCCCCCTCTGGTTCGACGATGCAACGCCGCCGCGGCAATGAAAAGGGGAGCCGCGCTTGTGGCGCAGCTCCCCCGTACGCCGCTCCGGCAGCTCACCAGATGCGGACGCGTTGATCCGGCGGGATGTAGAATTTCGAATCCGGCCCGACCTTGAACGCCTGGTACCAGGCGTCGAGGTTGCGCAAGGGGCCGATCACCCGGAA
>DASUXP010000200.1:0-2473 GCA_036377835.1 Sphingomicrobium sp.
GGTGGTGAGGAACAGCCGGACGTCGCCCGCCGAGAGCGCGCGGGCCGGCGCCGGCGAAGAGTCTCCATGAGCAAGGGCCGCTCTGAGGCTGTGCATGGCCATTTCTTAACGCGCTTTTTACCATGCCGACAACGGCCTTGCCGCCGCGCGCGATCCCGCCCGTCCCGAAGCGGGACGGGCTCGGGTCCTGTGATATTGTCGGTCAGGCCGAAGCGGCGGTGCGCTGCGCTTCGGGGGCGACTTGCAGGTCGAGCAGGTCGCGGGCCTGGTCGGCGGTCATGGCCTTGCCGAAATACCAGCCCTGGCCGACTTCGCAGCCGAGCGCGACCACCGCGTCATAGGCCGCTTCGTTCTCGATGCCCTCGATGCACACCGGGACCGACAGCGCGCTCGCCAGCGTCGTCACCGCGCGGATGATCGCCATGCTCTCGCGGTTGCGCGGGATGTTGCTGACGAAGCTGCGGTCGATCTTGATCACGTCGAAGGGCAAGGCGCGAAGGTTCGACAGCGACGAGAAGCCGGTGCCGAAATCGTCGAGGGCGAGCAGCACGCCCTGGTTCTTGAGGCTGGTGACGATCGAGCGGGCAAGGTCGAGATCGGCGAACAGCGAGCTTTCGGTGATCTCCACGACGAGCCGGTCGGCGGGGAAGGCGGTCTCGGTGAGGATGCGGACGATGCGCTGGGCGAGCCAGCCGTCGGTCAGCTGCGTCGGCGAGATGTTGACCGAGATCTTGATCGCCGGGTCCCACGTCGCCGCCTCGCGCAGCCCCTCGGCGATGACCTGCTCCGACAGCTGGCCGATCGCGCCGATCTCCTCGGCGACGGGGATGAACACGTCGGGGGCGATGATGCCGGAGAGCGGGTGGTTCCACCGGGCGAGCACCTCGAAGCCGACGATGCGGCCGGTGCGCAGGTCCACCTGCGGCTCGAAATAAGGGAGGAACTGGCCGTGCTCGAGGCCGTAGCGAATGCCCTGCTCGATCTCCCCCTGGGCGATGAGGGCGCGCTCCATGCCGGTGTCGAACCAGACGGGGCGCCCGACGCGCCCGGTCTTGGCGCGGTCCATGGCGATGTCGGCGCGGCGCAGGAGGTCGGGGATGCGGGCGTCGCGGGCCGCGGTCGCGGCGATCCCGGCGAAGGCGCCGACCTGGATCAGTCGCTCCTCGATCAGATAGGGCTTGGTGATCGAGCGGAGGACGGCGTCGGCCACCAGCTCGGCGCGGGCCACCTCGCCGCGGGCGAGGGTCAGGGCGACGGCGAACTCGTCGCCGCTGAGGCGGGCAATGATCGCCTCCTCGCCGAGCGCTTCGCCCATCGAGGCGGCAATCGCCTTCAGGAGCTGGTCGCCGGTGTCGTAGCCGTGCTGGTCGTTGACCGCCTTGAAGCGGTGGATCTGGACCGAGACGATGACGATGTCCTCGCCCGCCGCGGCGCCGGCGCACAGCGCCTCGGCGCGGTCGGCGAAGCCCTTGCGATTGTAGAGGCCGGTCGACTGGTCGCTGGTGGCGAGGACCGCGGCCCGGCGCTCGCCGTCGGCGCGCAGCTCGGCCTCGTGCTGCAAATCGACGTAGCGCCGCCAGCCGAACAGGATCAAAGCGACGTTGAGCATGATCGCTGTGATCATGATCTGCGCGTTGCGGCCGAACTCGGGGCCGGCGAGGCTGAGGTCGCGGAAGAAGGCGCTGCCGTTCCAGATCAGCAGCAGCACCGCGGCGATGACGATGAGCAGCACGGCCGCCTCGCGCCGCGCGTTCATCAGGCGTGACGGCGAGGACGCGTTCGAGGGGCTCATGGCTTCACTGACGGCTCTCGACACAAGAGTGCCGTTAACCCGCGAACGCTTAATAAATTATCCTACCATTATGGATGTTTCGCGGGCGGCGCTGAGGTGGCGCGTCCACATTGGGCAAGCCGTACCCTCGCTTCGCTCGGGATCACCATCCTCGGCAGTCTCCCGGACTGCCTGCGGGCTCGCCTTCGCTTCGCTTCGGAGCCTCGTCCTCGACATGCCCCCGGCATGTCTGTGGGCGAGGCTGGTGCGGACGGCGGGACTCGAACCCGCACGCCTTTTCAGGGCAGAAGATTTTAAGTCTCCAGCGTCTACCGGTTCCGCCACGTCCGCAGCGGCGGCTTTTAGCGCCGCTCTTACTCCGCAGTCACTTCCTGCAGGTTTAAGCGCTCGCGCATTTCCTTGCCGGGCTTGAAATAGGGCACGCGCTTGGCGTCGACCTCGACCGCTTCGCCCGTGCGGGGGTTGCGGCCGACGCGGGCGTCGCGCCTGCGGGTCGAGAAAGCGCCGAAGCCGCGAAGCTCGACCCGGCCGCCCTTGGCCAGCTGCTCGGTGATCGAATCGAAGATCGCGCCGACCACGCCTTCGACCTCGCGCTGGGTGAGGTCGGGAAAATCGCCGCACAGCTTCTGCACCAATTCGGACCGGATCATCGCTATCCCCGCAAAATGGCTTGGACCGGCC
>DASUXP010000201.1:0-3356 GCA_036377835.1 Sphingomicrobium sp.
TCTTCTACGAACGGCACAACCAGCTGGTCGGCCCGCTCTTCTCGCTGTCGATCCGCGGCACCTTTTAGGGTTCCTCGAGCGGGCAAAAAAAGAGGAGTGCGAAGATGGCGACGCACTCCTCCCCGGGAAGGGTAATGTGAAGGCCCCCTTCATCGGACGGCGCGCGAGCGGGCGCCAGATATCGAAAGTTAGCGCGCTCTGCGCTGCTGCTGTCCGAACGGGCCGCAATCCGGTATCCTGACCCGCGTGACGGGGGGATTGAGGCTGCCCACGCGGCGCGTGATCGCGCTCGGCCGGCTGATGTTGGCGGGGCTGTTCCTGCTCGCCTTGTGCATGGAGATCGGGCGCCCCGACCAGGTGCCGGCCGAGACCTTGATCCTGGCGACGGCCTATCTGTTCTTTTCCACTGCGCTACTGCTCGCGACGTGGAACGACTGGTGGGCGGACGCGCGGCTGGCGGGCGCGGCGCACGCGCTCGACATCGCCATGTTCACTTTGATGGTCCTGCTGACTCAGGGCTATACCAGCCCGTTCTTCACCTTTTTCATGTTCCTGCTGCTGTCGGCGGCGATCCGCTGGGGGTGGCGGGCGACGGCCCTGACCGCGATCCTGGTCAGCGTCCTGTACCTCGCCGCCGGAATGCTGGTCGGCAACAGGTACGCGCAATTCGACCTTCAGCATTTCGTCGTCCGCACCGGCCACCTGGTGATCCTCTCGCTGATCCTCATCTGGTTCGGGATGAACCAGTGGCGGTCGCGGTCGATTCCCGGCGGCGGAGAGCTGCTGATCGGCGACACGGGCAGCGGAGCGCCGGCGGAGCCGAGCCTGCGCGCGGCGATGGCGGCGCTGCAGGCCTCCGCCGGCGCCTTCGTGTGGCGCGAGCGGCGGCAGGCGCGGGTGACGGCGGTCGTGGTTCGCGACGATCTTGCCGAGACTCCCGCGATCGAGGAGGCGGCGCTGGATGGCAGGGCCGGCGCCGCGCCGTTCCTCTACGACCTCGGCAACGACCGGGGATTGATGCGCGACGCCGACCACAATTTGCAGGCCGTAGCGCCGCGATCGCTGATCCCGGAGCCCGCCGCCACTGCGCTGCATCTGGGCGAGGGCCTCGCCATTCCGCTGCGCTCCGAGTCCGGCGACGGCGCCCTCTTCCTCGAAGGCGTGCGCAACCTGTCGACCGATCATCTCGACATCGCCCAGCAGATCGGCGCCGAGGTGGCAGCGCGGATGCAGCGCGAGGCGCTGTTGCGCGCGGCCGAGGAGGGCGCCGCCTCGCGCTCGCGGCTGGCGCTTGCCCGCGACCTCCACGACAGCGTCGTCCAGTTCCTCGCCGGGGCCGCCTTCCGGCTGGAGGCGATGCGCCGCAGCGCGGCCGGAGGCGCGGACGTCGCCCCCGAGCTCGACGAGCTCAAGCAGCTGATGCTTCACGAGCAGGGCGAGCTGCGCGCGTTCGTGGCGGCGCTGAGAAGCGGGTCGCAGATCGCACTGGATGACATGGCCAAGGACCTGCGCGTGCTCGCCGACCGGCTGTCGAAACAGTGGAGCATCGACTGCGCGTTCGATTCGGACGCATCGGCCGGGAAGGTCCCGACGCGGCTCCATCTCGACGCCCAGCAGCTGGTGCGCGAAGCGGTCGCCAATGCCGTCCGCCATGCCGGCGCGAAAAGCGTCAGCATTCGCCTCGGCACCGCCGGCGACGAGCTTCGGCTCGACTTCATCAACGACGGCGCTGCCTATCCGCGGACGAAGCAGGGCGGGCGCATGCCACAATCGCTGCAGGAGCGGGTCGCTGAGGCGGGCGGGGCGCTCGACCTGTCGCGGGGAATGGGCGTGACCAAGCTGTCGATCAGCCTGCCGCTGGCGGGGAGGCGGCGATGACCCGGATCCTCGTCGCCGACGACCACCCGATGATCCGCACCGCGATCGAAGTGCTGCTGCGCGATACCGGCTGCGAGATCTCCGGCACCGCGGCGAGCGGAATCGAGACGCTGCGCCTGGTCGACCAGCTCGAGCCCGACATCCTGCTGCTCGACCTGCAAATGCCCGGCGGAAGCGGAATGGAGGTGGTGCGCAAGCTGCGCGAGCGGCCCCGCGCACCGCGGATCGTCCTCCTCACCGCCGCGATCGACGATTCCTCGCTGATGGAAGCGCGCGCGCTCGGCGTCGACGGGATGGTGCTCAAGAACGCCGACCCGGCCTTCCTCCTCGAATGCCTCGAACGGGTGCGCTCGGGCGGGCGGTGGTCCGACCCGGAGCTGAGGGCGCGGGCCAAGGAGCTGGCCGAGGCGTTCGGCAGCAGCGGCCGCGCCGCCCTCGCGCCGCGCGAGCGCGAGCTGATCCGCTACGTCCGCCAGGGCAAGCGCAACCGCGAGATCGCCGAAGCGCTGGGGGTCACGGAAGGCACGGTGAAGGTCTATCTCCACGCCGTGTTCGAGAAGGTCGGGGTCAAGAACCGGACCGAGCTGGCGATCCGCGCCGACGAGTTCCTCGCCGAGAGCTACCTCAAGGGTTGAGATAAGCGGCGCTTATTGTCTGCGCCCGCGCATTTGTTGGCGGTGCGGCGCACTTGCACCTAAGTGATACTGCCGGAGCCGCTTTGGGAGGCGGCTGAGGAGATAAGCATGACTGATACCCCCAAGACTTCTCCGGAACTCGGCATCCTCGGCACCGGCCGAATGGGCGCACGCCTCGCGGCGATGTTCGCCCGCGCCGGCCGGTCCGTATTGCTCGGGTCGCGCGAGCCGGACCGCGCCGCCGCGGTCGTTGCCGGGCTCGGCAGCCCCGCCCTCCGCTCGGGCACCTATGCCGACGCGCTTTCGGCGCCGGCGGTGTTGCCGGCGGTGTTCATCCGTGACGGGCTCATCGACCTGCTCTGCCGCCATTCGCGCAAGCTGTCGGGCAAGCTGCTGATCGACATCAGCAACCCCTTCAACAAGGATTACAGCGACTTCGTGACCCCGTGGGACACGAGCGGCGCCGAGGAGCTGCAGCGCGGCTTCCCCCAGGCGCGCGTCGTCGGCGCGTTCAAGAACGTCTTCTGGGAAGTGTTCGACCAGCCGCGGTTCGGCGACAGCCTGAGCGACGTGCTCGTCACCGGCGATGACGAGCAGGCCAAGGCCGAATTCCTCGAGCTCGCGGAAGGGACGCCGTTCCGCTACCTCGACGCCGGCGCGCTGGTGAACAGCCGGACGGTCGAGCGGCTGACCTTCATCACCAGCAGCCTCGGCCAGCAGCTGGGCAGCTATCCGAGGATGAACTGGCGGCTGCTGACCCAGCCGGCGCAGGCGCAGGCGGCCTAGCCGGCCATCCGCTTGGCGCCGAGGCCGACCACCATCTGGTTGGCGCGCTCGTAGGAC
>DASUXP010000202.1:0-13614 GCA_036377835.1 Sphingomicrobium sp.
GGCGGTCGTGCTGCAAATGACTCGCCCAGCGCGCCGCGAGCGCGCTCGCCGGATGGGCTAGTTCAGCTTCGGGTCGGTCAGCCACCGGCGGATCATAGCCGCAAGGCTGCGCCCGAGGAACATCAGCAATTCCGACCCGTGGCGCGCATCGAGGCTGAGTTCCGCCCGCTGACCGAGCACGAGCAGCCCCCGCGGCAGCGGTGCGTCGCAATCGATCCGCACCAGCGCTTCGGCGCGGATCAGCGCGCACGCCGGGCCGAACAGCGGATGTCCGCGCTCGACCGTGCGCAGTTCCACGCCGCCGACCTTGGCCATCGCGCGCTCGACGATCCGCGGCTCGACCTCGCGCACGCCATTGCAGTCGGCGCAAAAACCCTTGTCGCCAACGACGAGTGCCAAAGCGACGGCGTCGATGCCGAGGATCAGCGGCCATTCCTGCGTGACGACGTGGAGAAGGGCATCGACCCCATCGGTCTCGACCGCCGCCAGGACTGCGGAGTGAATCGAGGCCACCGCGCCCGAATGACCGCGGGCGAAAGCGATCAGGTCCTGGTTCGCCTCCTCGGCCGCGCCGAGCCGATCGCGCAGATGCGCGACCGCCCGTTCCTCGAAGGGGATCACCGTGGCCATTGCGGAGGAGGATACGCCTGAAGCGGTTAAAATCCTACTGAACCCCCACCTCTCCTCGCTGGCGAGAGAGGGCGTGAACCCTAAAAGAAAACGGCGGCGCCTTTCGGCACCGCCGTCCCCCACCTAAGCGCGAGCGCGCTTAGAGCTTGTTCGAAACGTTGTTGAAGGTCGTTCCGAGCTTCGTGCCGATGCTCTGCATCGCCGCGATCGCCGCAACCGCGATCAGCGCGGCGATCAGGCCGTATTCGATGGCGGTCGCGCCCTTGCTGTTCTTGATCAGGTTCCAAAACTTGCTCATGGTCGTCGCTCCTTGGTTCCAAGTGCGGAGGCGATCGCCTCCCAACCTGCAGTCCACGTCGCAGGATGGCCGACCCTAGGAGCCGAGCGGTTAGGGAAAGGTTACGCCGGGAAGTTGCGACGCGGTTAAGCGTGATTCCGACCGCTCAAATCTTCTGGCCGGTGGCTTCCCAGTCCTTGAGGAAGCCGGCGATTCCCGAGTCCGTCAGCGGATGCTTGAACAGCTGCCAAATGATCTTGGGCGGGGCGGTCATCACGTCGGCGCCGATCTTCGCCGCCTCGACCACGTGCATCGGGTGGCGCACGCTGGCGACCAGGATCTGCGTCACGAAATCGTAATTGTCGTAGATCATTCGGATGTCGGCGATCAGCTGCATGCCATCGAACCCGACATCGTCGTGGCGCCCGACGAAGGGCGAGATGAAGGTCGCCCCGGCCTTCGCCGCGAGCAGCGCTTGGGCAGCGGAAAAGCACAAGGTGACATTGACCATTGTCCCGTCGCCGGTGAGCGCCTTGCACGCCTTGAGCCCGTCCGGGGTCAGCGGGACCTTGATCGCGATGTTCGAGGCGATCTTCCGCAGCACTTCCGCCTCGCGCATCATGCCCTCGTAATCGAGCGCGACCACCTCCGCGGAGACCGGACCGGGAACGATGCCGGCGATCTCCTTCACGACCTCGCGGAAGTCGCGGCCGGACTTGTGCACCAGGCTGGGGTTGGTGGTGACTCCGTCGAGCAACCCTTCGGCGGCGAGCTGGCGGATGTCGGAAATTTCGGCAGTGTCTGCGAAGAACTTCATGGGTTTGCTTAAGCCCCGGCTTTGGTGGATGGGCCTTCGAATAGCCGGTCGAACCGCGACCGTCATCCGATTCGAGGGAAGAAGCGATGAGCGAGCATGTCCAGGTCGAAAGGAGCGGCGGAATCCTGGCGATCACCCTCGCCCGCCCCGAGCGGCGCAATGCCATCACCGTGGCGATGTACGCCGCGCTTGCCGACGCGATCGAGAGCGCCGCCGCCGACCGCTCGGTGCGCGCGATCACCATCCGCGGCGAGGGCCAGGATTTCGCCGCCGGGAACGACCTTGCCGACTTCCTCAACGCCGAAGTGCGCGGCGACGAGGAGATCCCCGTGTGGCGCCTGCTCCGCGCGCTCGCCGAATGCGAGATTCCACTGGTCGCGGCCGTGCACGGCAATTGCGTCGGGATCGGGACGACGATGCTGCTCCATTGCGACCTCGTCGTTGCCGACCCGTCGGCGCGCTTCTCGATGCCGTTCGTCGACCTCGCGCTGGTCCCCGAAGCGGCGAGCTCGCTGCTGCTGCCGCGGCTCGCCGGCCGCCGCCGAGCGGCCCGTTACCTGCTGCTGTGCGAACCGTTCGGGGCGCAAGAGGCGCTGGAGATCGGCCTCGCCAGCCATCTCGCGGCCGACGGTGGGCTCGACGATGCCTTGAAGCGGGTGGTCGACGCGCTGCTGTCAAAACCGCCGGAAGCCTTGCGCGTCACCCAGCGCCTGCTCCGCCACGGCTCGCGAGAGGAAGTGCTCGAGCGGATGCAGCTGGAGAGCGCTCAGTTCGCCGAGCGGCTCACGTCCGCGGAGGTCAGGGAAGCGATCAGCGCCTTTTTCGAGAAGCGCCAGCCGGACTTCTCGCGGCCGGGTCAGGCGCCCGCCGTATAGACCTTCTTGGTGCGGGTCAGGGTCACCGTCGGCCCCGGAAACAGGAGGAAGCTCATCGTCCGGCTGTAGGTGATCGTCAGTGTACGGTAACCGGTTCCCGGACCCACGTCCTGAACGTTGAAGCTGCCGTCGCTCTTGCCGAACAGAGTGGCGTTCATCTTGGCCTTGATGTTGTCGTTGCTCGGCACGTTGCAGGCGTTGCCCGCCGGGATGCACAGCGACGCGTAGCGCGCGCCCTCGCCCAGCGCATGCTGCATTCCGGCATTGGCCTGGAACAGCAAACCGACCTGGAAGATGCCGTAGATGAGCAGCACCAGGATGGGCAGCGACAGCGCCATCTCGATCGCGGCCGCGCCGGCCTGATTCTTGCGAAGAAGCTTGAGCATGGTCATTGCGTCCGCAATCCCGCCTTGCCGTGAAGAGTGAAGGTCCCGTCCGAGTTCGCACCCGGCCAGCGGCGCGAGCTGAACATCGGCGTGAAGGTTCCGCTGATGTCGACCGTCACCCACCGCGCATATTGCTGCCCGCCGGTGCAATTGGTGTTGTACGTGCCCTGGCGGACGCCATCGCATTCCAGCCAGAAATCGATGGTCACGTTGCTGTCGGTGACGTTGGTGAAGCCGGCGGCCTGCGCGGCTGCGACCGCCTCGCCCTTCAGCGTGTCGTAAGTGCTGCTGCTGGCCTGGTATTGCTGCACTTTCTCGATTGCGCGGTAAGCCGATTGCTCCAGCTGGAGCTTGGCCGAATAGGCGCGGCTGATATCGACCATGCCGATCAGCAGCGACGCCAGGATCGGGGTGACCATGGCCATTTCGATGACGGAGGCGCCGCGCTCGTCGCGGGCGAGAGGACGGACGAAACGGATCATTCGACCAGCCTCACTTTCTTGCCCTTGAAGGAGCCGTAGCCGAGGTTCGTCGGGCAGCTGTTCGCAATGTTCATATTGCCCGAATAGGTCACGCGGCGCGCGACCAGCTGCATGCAGGTCGTCGTCATCCCCGCGGTGCCGTTGTACGTCACCTGCTGACTTGGGAAGTAGAAGCCGCCGGAGAACGTTGAATCGGCGTTACCGTTGATCTTGTTCACCGTGCTGGTGCTGTCGATGGCACGGCGGTCCTGGTAGATGATCAGGCCCTTGTACGTCCCGCTGTTCGGTGCAGTCAGGTCGAGCTCGGCGCCGCCGTTGATGTCGGCGATGCCGATCGTGTTGGGATTGGTGTCCGCGGTGCGGCTCGTCAGGACGAACGTGCACCGGGTGCAGCTCACGTGCGCTTGCGCGCCGACCGAGAAGTTGCCGCCATCGATGATGATGGTGCTGTCGTCGGGAAAGGTCGTGGTTCCCTGAATGTCGATGTTGCTGACGCAATAGGTCCCGCCGGGCAGGCCTGACGTCGCCCCGTCCGAAGCATTGAACGCGTGCGTGTCGTTCGGGTTGTTCTGCCGGTACTGCGGGCAGTTCCCCGTGGGGAATGTCGTTGGGGCGGGCACGTCGGCGAATGGGTCCGCCTGCTCCAGCGTGAACGGCTGGAGGACCGTCCCGGAGGCCCAGTTGTTGCTGGCCGCGATTCCGCCGACGGCAGCGATCGGGCTCGCGGTCACTTCCGACGAACCGGTCGCGACCGCGGCGGTCATCGACGTCGAGTTGGTGATCATCCCGCAGCCCATGTCGACGTCCGCATTGCCGCTCGCGGTGATGCCCGTCGCCGTCGTGTTTTCGAGGCTGACGACACAATATTCACCCGACGGAACCACGGTCGCGGTTGCGCGCGCGGTAATCGTCGGTGTGAAGCTCATGAACATGCCCGAGAAGCTGAGCTTCTTCTGGACGGATAGGCTGACCTGCACGGCAAAGGGATCGCCGGTGTAGGACCCGGTCGTCGGTACGCCCGCGGTCTTCGTCGTCGAGATCCCGACATGGCTGTTGTACGTGAGGTCCTTGTCCACGGCGCCGCTGACGTGGGTGCGGTCGCCTTCGTCCTGGACGATGGCATAGACGCCGGCCATCGCGGCCGAATCGGCGGCGCGCTGAAGCTCGCGCTTCCACAGCGCCCACTGGATGGTGTCGCTGGCGAGTCCCGCCGAGCCGAGCACCAGCGGGAGAGCAGCGCCGGCGATCACCAGGGCGTTGCCGCCCTTGTCCCGCCACAGCTTCTTCAGGAAGGAAATCATCGTGCCCCCGGGCAGTCCATGCGCATTGGGAGCCCGCTCTACCGCCGGTAGGGTATGCGAACCGTTGAGGCCTGTGGTTAACCCGCGTTGACCATGATCGGGCGCATGCCCTTGCGCCGTTGTGTCTTACACCTATAATACAGTTCAAAGCTCTTGCGCGCCCTGGCTCGTCCGTCCAACGCTCGACTCTCCGCGCTGCACAGAGCAGTGAAAGGATTGAGACGATGGCCACCGAACCGGCGACTGAGACGAAGACCGCGACCAAGCTGAAGCTCGACCCGCCCGATGCGCTTCAGCCAGTGCCGCCCGCCGAAGCCGCGGGGCTCGTCCCCTTGAAGACCGAAGAGACAAGCGAGCTCGACAAACGCGTCGCCCAGTTCGTCGACGAGCTCGCCGCGCTCGATTCCAACAGCCCCGACTTTGGCAAGAAGGTCGATCAGCTGACCGCCATGGGGCGCAAGGAGATCGCCGAAGCCGCCGGCGCCTCCAACCGATTCCTCGACCGGCCGGTGAAGGCGATCGACAGCGACACCGGCATCGGCGCCGACCTCACCGAGCTGAGGCGGACCGTCGAGGCCCTCGATCCCAAGGAAGCGACCAAGACCCGCAAGCTGCTGGGCTTCATCCCCTTTGGCAATCGCATCGACCGTTATTTCGACAAATACCGCAGCTCGCAGACCCACATTCAAAAGATTCTCGGCAGCCTCGCCAACGGCAAGGACGAGCTGCTGATGGACAATGCGGCGATCGACACCGAGCGCGCGAACCTGTGGAAGACGATGCACAAGCTCGAGCAGATGGTGCACATCTCGAAAACGCTCGACCAGCGGCTCGAGGACAAGGCCAACGAGCTCGACGCGACCGAGCCGGCGAAGGCCAAGGCGATCCGCGAGACGGCGCTCTTCTACACCCGCCAGCGCACCACCGACCTGCTCACCCAGATGGCGGTCACGGTCCAGGGCTATCTCGCGCTCGACCTGGTCAAGAAGAACAATGTCGAGCTGGTGAAGGGCGTCGACCGCGCCTCGACCACGACGGTCTCCGCGCTGCGCACCGCGGTCACCGTCGCCCAGGCGATGAGCAATCAGAAGCTCGTGCTCGAGCAGATCAGCGCCCTCAATACCACGACCGCCGGCATGATCGACTCGACCGGCGAGATGCTCAAGACTCAAACCGGTGCGATCCACGAGCAGGCGGCATCCTCGACGATCCCGCTCGAGACCCTGCAGCGCGCCTTCCAGAACATCTACGACACGATGGACCAGATCGACGCGTTCAAGCTTCAGGCGCTTGGCAACATGAAGCAAACCGTCGAAACGCTTGGCAAGGAAGTCGAAAAATCGAAGGGCTATATCGCCCGCGCGGAAGGAGTGAACCAGGCGAAGCTGGAGGGCACCCCCTCCCCGCTGACGCCGATTGAAAGCCGATGAGTACCGAAAAAGCCGACCGCGTCATCGCCCACGCCAACGCCGTCTTCAGCCGCCTCGACGAGCGCAAGGGCGCCGTCCGCGACGCCGCCCGGCGCGAGCGGCAAAGGCTCAACGCCGACCTCAAGCGCCGCGCGGCGCAGATCGGAATCGCCGTCGGGCTGATCAGCCTCGCGACGATCGTCCTCGGCCTTATCCTCCCGACGGGGATCGGCATGTTCGGCTTCCTCGCCGCGGTCGGGGTGGCGATTGGCGTCGTTGCGCTCCTCGCCTTCCTGCCTTCGGCGGAGCGCACCGCGCCCGCCCCGAGCGCCGACCTGCCCAACGGCGAGATGGTCCAGCGCTTCGATTCCTATCTCTACCGCACGCGGCGGGCACTTCCCGCTCCGGCGCAGGCGGAAGTGGATGCGCTGAGCGCGGTGCTGCCGCCGCTCCGGCAGACCCTCGAGCGCGTCGACACGCTCGACCCCAATGCGCAGGACGCTCGGCGGCTGATGTCCAACCATCTTCCCGGGCTGATCGATCGCTACATGCAGGTGCCGGCCGCCTATCGCGACGAGCAGGACGGCGAGGGCAAGACCGCCGACCAGCGGCTGGTCGAGGCGCTCGCCGCGAGCCGCGCCGCGCTCGGGGACATTTCCGAGAAGCTGGCGCGGAGCGACCTCGCCGCCCTCGAGACCCAGGGGCGCTTCATCCAGTCGCGCTATGGCGAAGAGCGCATCGATAGCTGATTGACGGGTCGCGCCATGCTATGGCCTGCGCGTAAGTGGTTGGGGGCACGGCGCGAATGGCAACGGGCGTAGCGACGGCTGGAGAGGTGTCGAAGCCGCGCCTTCTGCGCCTGCCCGAGCGCCTGCCCGACCTTCACAACCCGTGGCTCAGGATTTTCGAGCTGTTCTGGTTCGCGGCGCTGATCGTGGCCGTCGTCGGGCCGATCGCCGGCATGTGGTACCGATTCACCACGCCCGGGGAGAATAGCGCCCTGATGCTCGGCAGCCGCGTCGGCCTGGTGATCGCCGAGGATGACCTGACGCGCGTGCGCTTCCCCATTGGCGCGGCGGCCAAGGCCGCCGGAGTGAAGCCAGGCGACCATATCATCGCCATCGAAGACGTGCCGCTGTCGAAGGTCGTTCCGCTGACGCCCGGCAAGACGTCGCAGGCGACCGAAACCGATTACGCCTTGTTCGGACCGCTCGTCCAAAGCGGCGATCCCATCGACCTCAAGCTCACCCTGCGCGGCGAGGACGGGAGCGTCCGCGAGTTCCGCGTGCGCACCGGGGAGCAGCATATCGAGCAGGCTGCGGCGGCCGACCTCGGCCTGTCGCGGCAGCTGCTCAGCGTGGTCGACCTGCTCCACGTCCTCACTTACCCGTTCCTGCTGTTCGCCGCGTGGATCCTCCACCGCCGCAAGCGCCACGACCTGATCAGCTCGGTCCTGTCGCTCGCCATCCTGCTGACCATCGCCGCGGAGCAGCCTTCGAAGGAGTTCCTGACCTTCGTCGCCCATGTTCCGCCGGTGGTCCACAAACGCATCTACGATCTTGCCAACATGTGCCTGCTGTCAGGCATCCTCCTCTTCCCCTTCGGCGAGTTGAGGCCGCGCAGCTCGCTACTGATCGTGCTCGCGCTACCGCTGCTCTTCTTCGTTTCGGGCGACATTTACCGGCTGACGTTCGTCATCTTCATGATCGCGGGCGTGCTGACGCTGTTGTGGCGCCTGCAGAACACGCCGCCGAGCGCGGCTCGGCAGCAGGTCAAATGGGCTTTGTTCGGCTTCTCCGGCTACGCGCTCTTCCTCGCCACGGCCTTCTTGAGCGACATGGCGAAGCTCCGCGCCGGCTCCTTCACCGGGCAGCTCTCACTCGAGATTTTCGCCGGGCTGAGCTTCGGCCTCGCCTTTCTCTCGCTGCAGCTCGGCCTGATGATCGCGCTGCTGCGCTACCGGCTCTACGACGCCGAGGTGGTGATCAGCCGGTCGGCGAACTTCGCCATGATCACCATCCTCATCGGCGGCGTGTTCGCCGCCGCCAACGAGGCGGTGAAGGTGTTCGTCCAGGGCCTCTACGGACCCAATGCCGGCCAGTCGCCCGGCATTTTCGCCGCGGCCGTCGCGACGGTTCTCGTCACGCCGGCCTACGAGAAGATCCAGCGCTGGTCGGAAAAGAAGTTCCAGCGCAACCTCTATCTGCTGCGCGACGACTTGCCCGAATGCGTCCGCGACCTGCGCGAGACGGCGTCGCTGTCCGAGCTGCTCGAAGAGGTGCTGACGCGGATTGAGCGCGGCGTTCGCGCCGTCCGGACCGCCGCCGTGATTAAGGGGCAGACCCTGAACGTCCGCGGCACCACAACGGACGAGGTCGAGCAATGGCGCGCCTCCCCTGAAGGCGCCAGCTGCGCCGATGATCCCTGCGTATCGGCCGACCGGATGTTCCCGGTGCGCGTTCCCCTCGTTCCGAGTTCCGACGACGAGGCACCGCTCGGCTTCCTCCTCGTCGGGCCGCGGCCGGACGGCTCGATCATCAGCAAGGACGAGCAGAAGGCCCTCGCCGAGCTTTCCGAGCCGATCGCCCGCGCGATCCGCAACGTGATCAAGCGGGAGGCGCACGAGCAGGAGATTTTCGACCTTATCGCTTTGGTTTCGCGGCGCGTGGAAGCGCTCGAGACGAAGGTCGGCGGCGGCACGGACACGGAACGCAAGCGCGCGCCCGGCCGGTCCTGATTCGGGAGCGGCTTAGCCTTCCCTTAATTGACCCCATTCAAATTGAAGAATAATTTGCCTCCAACCGACAGGGGACTCGATTTCATGCTGCGTACACTGACAATTTCGGCGCTGCTGGCGCTCGCGCCCGTTGCGGCGATCACCGCTGTTCCGGCCCTGGCCCAAACCCCCGCGCCAACCGCAAACCCCAGGCAGTGCAACGACACTCCGGCGAAGAAGGCCAAGCGCTCGCTCTTCGGCGGGATGCTCGGCAGCGTCGCGGGATCGGTGCTCGGCTCGGTCGGCGGAGTCGGCAGCACGGTCGCATCGGTCGCGCTTCCGGCGGGCACGCTTCTCACCGAAGAGCTGCTGAAGCTGCTCGACTGCAAGGAGCAGCAGCAGGCGGCGCGCGCCACCGACGAAGCGATCCGCGGCGGCGTCGGCACCGAGGTCGCATGGACCAGCGAGAGCCGGCCGAACGTCTCGGGCAAGTCGACGGTGACCGGCCAAACGGCTTCGGCCGATGGCGGCACCTGCATGACCGTGACGGACGTGGTCATCGTCGACGGCGAAGAGACGACGGTGCCGAAGAAGATGTGCCGCGCGAAGGGCGCCAGCGCTTTCGCCAGGGTGTAAGATGACAGGCCGTTTCCTCAAGGCGGCGCTCGGCGCGTCGGTTCTGATGAGCAGCGTCGCGGCCGCGGCGCCGGCGATGGATCCGGTCAATCCGAGCTGCCCGAAGGAGCTCAATTGGTCGACCTATCGTCAGATGCGCTTCACGCTGGACACGTCGAGCGGCAGCCGGGTGCTTAAGGCCGAGGGCGCGATCGACGAAGGGGTGCCGGCGCGGCTCCAGGAGGCCCTCAACCAAAACGCGCCCGTGGACGAAATTTGGCTACGCTCCCCCGGCGGCGACGCCCGCGCAGGGACCGAAGCCGGGAAGATTATCCGCAAGGCAAGCATACCAACACGAATTCCGCAGGGTTGGGCCTGCTTCTCCGCGTGCAATTTCATGTTCATGGGGGGTTGGGCCCGCTTCATCGATACCGGCGGCCTGTTCATTGTCCACATGTTCACGCACCTCGGCGACAAGGAAGCGGTCCGCCAGGAGCTGAGCGCCGGAACCGACCAGGCGATAGGGCTGATCGGCGACGTCGAGCAGGACTCGGCACTACTCGCCAGCGAGGACAACGACTTCCTGATTCGAATGGGAGTCTCGCGCAAGTTGCTGACCGAGGTTATGTACCAGCAGAAGGCGGTGGCCGCCGGAGACGGGGACAAGTCGACTCGGCGCTGCCTCACCGCGGATGAATTGAAGCGCTACAACGTGAGGAACGGTGATTGAACCAGTGAGGCCGGAGGGCATGGGCCGCTCCGATCTCCCCAGTGGCGGAGGTTGAAATGAAGAAGACATTGCTCGTTAGTGCGGTCGCGCTTCTGGCCGTCCCGTCCATCGCCCCGGCGGCGGTTGTGATCGTCCGCTCGGCGGGCAATGCGGCCAAGGCCTATCCGCCGGGCAAGGCGCTGCCGGAAAATGCCAGCATCAAACTCGGCGACGGCGACATGGTCACCGTGCTTACACCCAACAGCGCCAAGGTGCTGCGCGGTCCGGGCGTGTTCGTCGCCGGAGCGACCGATCGCCAGTCGCTGGCGATGGCCGCCGGCCGCCGCGCACGCTTCGGCGCGCTTCGCACCGGCGACGTCGCCAGGAACCCCAGCGTCTGGGACCTCGACGTGACTCAGAGCGGCAAGATGTGCGTCGCGCAGCCGAGCAACCTCGCTTTGTGGCGGCCCAACGCCGAGGAAGCGGGCAAGATCACCATCCGCTCGAGCAGCGGCAAGGTGCAGACGGTCGACTGGGCCGCGGGCAAGGCAACGACCGCCTGGCCGAGCGCGCTTCCGATCACCTCGGGCGCCGAATATCAGATCGAGTGGCCGGGCAATTCGGACAAGAGCACGATCAGCTTCGTCACCGTCAGGAACCCGCCGCCCTCCGACCTCGTCGGCGCGGCCAAGCTGCTGCTCGACAACGGCTGCCAGAACCAGGTTGACCTGCTGGTCGACAATGCGAGCAAGCCGAAGAGCTAGCCGACCACGCGGGCGGCCCTGAGCCGCTCGGCCTCGTCCGCCGCGACGCCAAGGGTTTGCAGCACCTCGCCGGTATGCTCGCCGAGTCGCGGCGGAGCGAGGCTCGAGTCGGCGCGGTCCCCGTCCAGGCGGACGGGCGAGCCGACCAGCGGCATCCCAGCCAGGTGCTGCACCATTCCGCGATGCTGGGCCTGCACATCCGACAAGGCCTGGGTGATGCGGTTGATCGGCCCCGCGGGAATGCCCGCGGCTTCCAGCTGCTCGAGCCATTCCGCCGCAGTCTTGGTGACAATGCATTGGCCGACGAGCCGAACCATCTCCTCGCGATTGGCGACTCGCGCGGCATTGTTCTTGAAGCGCTCGTCGCCGGTCCATTCGGGATGCCCGCACATTTGGGCGAGACGCGCAAACTGGCGGTCGTTGCCGACGGCGATGATGATCGGCTGATCGGACGCGGCGAACGGCTGGTAGGGCACGATGTTGGGGTGGGTGTTGCCCTGCCGCGGCGGGTCCCTGCCCGAAACCAGCGCGTTCGACGCCTGGTTGGCGAGCATGGCCAGCTGCGTGTCGAACAGCGCCATGTCGATGTGCGCGCCCTCCCCGGTCCGCTCGCGGGCATAGAGAGCCGAGAGGATCGCCACGCTGGTGTAAAGGCCGGTGAAAAGGTCGACGACCGCGACTCCGACGCGCATCGGGGCGCCGCCCGGCTCGCCGTCGGGCAAGCCGGTGATGCTCATCAGCCCGCCCATCCCCTGGATGATGTAGTCGTAACCGGCTCGGTCGGCGTAGGGGCCGTCCTGGCCGAAGCCGGTGATCGAGGCGTAGATGAGCCGCGGGTTGGCGGCGCGCAGCGACTTCGCGTCGAGCCCGAATTTCTCGAGCCCGCCGACCTTGAAATTCTCGACCACCACATCGGCCTCTTCGGCGAGCCTGCGCACCAGCGCGGCGCCTTCCGCCTGGGAAAAATCGATCGCGGCCGACTTCTTGCCGCGGTTGCAGCTGAGGAAATAGGCCGCGACCCGATCGCCGCCCTCGCCGTGCCACGGCGGCCCCCAATGCCGCGTGTCGTCGCCGCTTGCGGGGCGCTCGACCTTGATCACCTCGGCGCCGAGATCGGCGAGCAATTGCGTGCACCACGGCCCGGCGAGCACCCGGCTGAGGTCGAGGACCTTGATGCCGTCGAGCGGCTTCACCGGCGGCGCTTCCAGAAGCGCCAGTCGCTCAGCACCGCTCGCGCGGCGTTGTGGCCGGGAGCGCCCGTCACGCCGCCGCCGGGATGGGCGCCGGAACCGCACAGATACAGACCCTTGAGCGGCATCCGATAGTCCGCCGCGCCGATCATCGGGCGCGCGCTGAACAGTTGGTCGAGGCTCATCTTGCCGTGGAAGATGTCGCCGCCGATGAGCCCGAAGCGCCGTTCGAGATCGAGCGGCGAGTGGATCTGCCGCCCGATCACCGACTTGGCGAAGCCCGGCGCATGGCTGTCCACGGTGGCGATGATTGCGTCCGCGGCTTTCTCCCGCTCCTCGTCCCAGCTTCGCCCCGGCCCGAGGTCGTAGCGGAAGTGCTGGCAGAACAGCGACGCGACGTGCTTGCCCTTGGGCGCGAGGGTCGAATCGAGCGTCGAGGGGATCAGCATCTCGATGATCGGCTGCTTGCTCCAGCCGTCGACCTGCGCATCGAGCCAGGCGCGATGCATGTAATCGAGGCTCGGCGCCATGATGATCCCGGCGGTCAGGTGGTTGCCGCGCTTGGGAAGAACCGTGAATCGCGGCAGCTCCGATAGAGCGACGTTCATCCGGAAGGTCGCGCTTTCGCACTTCCAGCCGTGCATCCGGCGGGCGACGTCCGCATCCACCGCCCCGCCGGGGAGCAGCCGGTCGAACAGCAGGCGCGGGTTCACCCCGGCAATGACCGTGCCCGCGCGCCACGGCTTGCCGTCGGCGACGACGCCTGCGGCGCGGCCGCCGCTGACGATCACTTCATCGACCGGCGTATTGAGGAGGATGTCGACCCCTGCCTCGCGGCAGGCGCGCGCCATTGCCTGGGTGATCGAGCCCATGCCCCCGATCGCGTGACCCCAGGCGCCGGGCACGCCCGCGGCCTCGCCGAACAGATGGTGGAGCAGCACATAAGCGGTGCCCGGCGACTGCGGCGATGCAAAATTGCCGACGACCCCGTCGAAGCCGAACAGCGCCTTGGCGAGATCGCCTTCGAAATGGCGATCGAGGATCTCCGACGCGCTGCGCACCGCGAAATCGTGGACGATCCGGGTCTCGGCCAGCGAGAGCCCCGCCATGTCGCGGCCGAGGCTCAGCAGCTTGGGGATCGCGCTGACCTTCGCGCCTGCGTTGGGCGGCGCGCGCAGCAGCCATTTCTTGAGCAGGCGGACGACGGTTTCGAGCTCGGCGAGGTAGCGGTCATAGCTCTCGGCGTCGGCCTTCACGTGGCGGCCGATCTCCTTGCGGGTCAGCCCGCCGCGGCCCGCCAGCAGGTAATCGCCGTCGCCCGGCAGGAAATTGTCGGTCTTGCGCAGCACCACCTTCAGCCCGTGCCGCTCGAGCTCCATGTCGCGGATCACCTTGGGCTGGAGCAGGCTGACCGTGTAGCTCGCGGCAGAGTTGCGGAAGCCG
>DASUXP010000203.1:0-4620 GCA_036377835.1 Sphingomicrobium sp.
TCGCCGCGCGAGAGATCCGGCGCCTGTTTCGGGCCGAGCGGAACCGGGTAAGCCGAGAGCAGGTGCGCAGCGAGGGTGCGAGCAGCGACCGCGACGTCCTGAGGCGCGGCCTTGCGTTCGATCATTGCCTTGAAGCGCGCGCTTTCGCCGACGAGCTGCGCCTTCCCCGGCTTGGCGGGCAGCGACGCGATTTTCTCCGCCACCGATCCCGAGAACTCGCGCATCTCGGCATATTCGGAAGCGCTGACCACCTTTCCGCCGCTGACGGCGCCGGCATAATCCACAGCGACATAGTCGAGCAGTCGCCAGGCGGTCTCCACGTCGTTGGCCTGCGCCGAGGCAGGCGTCGGGAGCGTCGCAGCAAAAATGATCGCAAGGCTCAAGAGAAGGCGGCGCAACATATAGGCCGCCTAACCTTCCTGCGAATGATTATCAATAGCCCGACGTTTGCCAGGTACCGGGAGGAATGGGCCGCGCTCGGATCAACCGCGGCTCGGCCTCCCGATCTTCAAGACATCGCGGCGAAAACCGCGATTAGCTCCCTTCGAGGAACTCGCGGCAAAGCGCCGGGATATTGATTCCCTGGCTGTTATAGTAGCCGATCGAATTCCCGCGCGTGACCTCGCCCGTGATCGGGTTGGTGACGAACGGGCCGGGCGACTGGCTGGCCAACACGTTGCCGGCCTGGGTGCCGGGCTGCTGCTCGGCGGGACCGCCGAGGCTGCCGTCGGCCATGTTCGGCTCGTTGCCGTAGAAGCCGTCGGAGATGCAGTCGCCGACGGTCGCTCCGCTCTGGGCATTGCGGTCGGCGGCCGCGGGTGCCGTTGCCAGTGCGGCGAGGGCGATGCCGAGAAACACGGTTTTGCGCGTCATTCCTTTACTCCTACTTGTCGGATTGACCCGCTCACAATGAGCGGCGAGCGCAGGGGTTGCAACCCTCAGCGCGGAGGGTAGCGAAGCCTCCCGAGGAAACGGGACAGGCTCAGCCTTTGGGCGGACGAGCCGCGCCATTCGGCCTTGAACTTCTCGATTTTCATGACGTCGTCGATTCGCCGATCGAGGAACGCCGCCGTGTCGGCCCAGCCGTCGCTCTGGTCGTCGAGCCAGACGAGGAGGGTCGAGCCATAGACTCCGCCCAGCGTCATCCGCTTGGTGTAATGGTTGAAATCGGTGCTGGTGTCGCCCGCGATCCGCCACATGACGTCGGCGGTGCGCCAGCCGATGCGCAGCGCGAGCGGCACGTTCTGCGGCATGGCGAGGATGGCAAGGCCGCGGCGCACGGCCTCGCGCGCCGATCCCATGATCTCCAGCCGGCGCCACACCAACGAGCGGATCTTCTCGCGGATCTTAATGCCGTCGAGCCGCTCCGGCGTGAACCAGGCCTCGAGCGCGCGATCGACCTCCTGGATGTAAAGATCGATCATCTCCGCCTGGCGCTTCGGCATGGCGAGGCGCGCCTTGACCGGATCGATCCCGAGTTGCGCCGCCGCACTGTCCACCGCCTTGCGGGTCCAGCCGTCGAACACCGCATTCTCCCCCACCGCGAGGGCGAGCTGACGGCGAAGCTGCTCGAGGGGACTCGGGTCGGGCATGCGGCTCAACTGGGCTGGTCGGGAGCGGCGCGCAAGCCCCGCTCGGGCAGCTGCACGAGGACCAGCGCCGCCCCGATGGCAATCGCGCCGATCCAGTCGAACGCCGACAGAGTCTCGCCATAAGCGAGCCAGCCGACCAATGCCGAAATGGCGGGCTGGGTCAGCAGGGTCAGGCCGACGACCAGCGGCGAAAGCGACCCGATCGCATAGACGAGCAGCCCTTGGCCGATGACCTGGCTGCTGAGCGCGAGGACGACGACGAAGGTCCAGTTGTCGGGCACGATCCGCTCGCCGAGCCCGAGCGACACTGGCAGCAGCATCGCCGCCCCGAAGGCGCTGGCGATGAACAACAAGGGCAAAGGCTGAAGCGCCCCGCGGGCACGTTGCACGCTGACCAGATAGCCGAAATAGAGGATGCCGGCGCCCATCGCGAGCAGGTCGCCCTTGAAGTTGCGCGCCGAGAGCTCCGCGCTGCTGCCCATCAGCAGGGCCGCGCCGATTGCGGCGAGGAGCAAGGCGCCCGCCTGGGCAGGCGAGGGCAGCCGGCGCGCAACCCACAGTCCCCAGATGGCGAAAATGAAGCTCGACGTGTTGCCGAACAGGGTCGCGTTGGCGAGCTTGGTCATGTGGATCCCGGCGTGCCACGCAGCGAGGTCGGCGGCGAAGAAGAAGCCGGCGAGCGCGAGCAATCCGACGAGCTTGCGCCCCGGCCAGTGCACCGGCTGCCCGATCGTGCCCGCGATCACGAACAGGAAGGGCAGTGCCAGGCCCAGGCGCCAGAAGCCGGCGGCGACCGGGCCGACCCCGGCGAGCCGGACCAGCCACGGCCCGAGCGCGAGCAGGCAGCTCCCGACGAGCAGCGCGAGGAAGGCGAAGGGATGGTCGGATCGGCGGGCCAAGAACACTCCCGTCATGCTGAACTCGTTTCAGCACCCAATTGGAGGACGAGCGCGCACTCCCCGAAAATGGGCCCTGAAACAAGCTCGGGACGGAGATTACGGGCCGTAGCGCTCGCGCAGCTCGTAAAGGGCGAGCGCGGCGCGGGCCGCATGGCCGCCCTTGTCGCCCTGCGCGGGGTCGGCCCGGACCATCGCCTGGGCTTCGCTCTCGACGGTGAGGACGCCATTGCCGATGGCGAAGCCCTGCAGGGTCAACTCCATCAGCGCGCGCGCGCTCTCTTCGGAAACCACCTCGAAATGATAGGTTTCGCCGCGGATCACCACGCCCAAAGCGACGAAAGCGCAGAAGCGTCCGCTGCGCGCGGCGAGCGCGATCGCGCCGGGAAGCTCGAGCGCTCCGGGGACGGTCAGCGTCTCGTGCCTGTGGCCTGCGGCCTCGATCGCAACGCGGGCGCCGGCGAGCAGCATGTCGTTGAGGTGCGGGTAAAAGCGCGCCTCGGCGAGCAGGATGACGGCCATCAGCGCCCGACCTCGATCGCGCGCTCCTCGACGATCGCGAGGCCATAGCCCGACAGCGCGATCGGCGAATGGTGGGTATTGGTGATGAGGATCATGTCGTGGATTCCGAGGGCGGCGAGGATCTGGGCGCCGGTGCCGTAGCCGCGCACCGCATCGCCGGCTTCCACCGGCTTGCCCGCGCGCAGGTCGAGCGAGCGCGACAGCGATCCGGGCGCGGCGGCGTGCAGCGCGACGACGACGCCCGCGCCTTCGTCCTCGATCATGCGCATCGCGGACTGGAGAACCCCCGAGCGCGGCCCGGCCTCGCCGAGGACGTCGGCGAAAAGATCGAGGCTGTGCATCCGCACCAGCACCGGGCGTTCGGGATCGATGCTGCCGTGGACGAGCGCGAGCTGCTCCTCCCCGCTGGCCTTGTCGCGGAAGACCTGCGCTTGCCACCTCGCGCCGCTGCTCGCGGCGAAGGGGCTGGCGGCGACAGGCTCGACCAGATGATCCTTCTTCAGCCGGTAGGCGATGAGGTCGCGGATCGTCCCGATCTTGAGGCCGTGCGCGCGGGCGAAATCCATCAAATCGTCGAGCCGGGCCATCGAGCCGTCGTCGCGCATGATTTCGCAGATGACGGCGCTGGGATTGAGCCCGGCAAGGCGCGAGACGTCCACCGCCGCCTCGGTATGGCCGGCGCGGACCAGCGTCCCGCCGGGCCGGGCGACCAGCGGGAAGACGTGGCCGGGCGAGACCAGCGCATCGGCTTCGTTGGCCGAATCGATCGCGACGGCGATGGTGCGCGCCCGGTCGGCGGCGCTGATCCCGGTCGAAATCCCTTCCTTCGCCTCGATCGACACAGTGAAGGCGGTCTCGTTGCGGCTGCGGTTGGTGCGGGTCATCGGCTCGAGGTCGAGCCGGTCGGCACGCTCCTTGGTCAGCGCGAGACAGATGAGACCGCGACCGTGCCGGGCCATGAAGTTGATGGCGTCGGGAGTCGCCATTTGCGCCGGGATGACCAGGTCGCCCTCATTCTCGCGCCCCTCGTCGTCGACGAGAATGAACATGCGCCCGTTGCGCGCCTCGTTGATGATGCCCTCGGTTCCCACCAATACGTCGGCCGTACCGCGCTGGATCAGCTTTTCGAGTCGCGTGAGCGTGTCGGCGGTTGGGTTCCAGTCGGCCTGGCCGAGCTTGCGCAGCGAATTGGGGTGCAGGCCGGCGGCGCGCGCGAGGCCGGCGCGGCTGACCTCGCCGGTGGCGACGATCGCCTCGAGGCGTTCGATGAGAGTGGTGCTCATGGCCGCGCCATATCACATCGTAATGTGATTGAAAGCCGGAACGATCGTGTTCCTACTGTGCGCGAGCGGCAAGCATCCGCTGCAAATAGCGAGCGAGCACGTCAATCTCCACATTGAGCTGTCGTCCGCGCTCCACATCGGAGAAAGTGGTGTGCTGCGCGGTATGGGGAATGATGTTGACCGAGAAATGGGTCGATCCGTCCTCGGCGTCGCGGACGTCGTTGACGGTGAGCGAGACGCCGTCGAGCGCGACCGAGCCCTTGGGCGCGATCGTCGCCCCAAGCGCCCGCGGCACCTGAACCCCGACGCGCACCGAATCGCCCTCGG
>DASUXP010000204.1:0-4205 GCA_036377835.1 Sphingomicrobium sp.
TGCCGAGCACGTCGCGGAATTTCAGGTAATCGACCGGAGTCAGAGTCGAGAGCACGTCCCACGACAAGGTCATCACCGCCTGGATGCGGCTGATCCGGGCCATCGCCTTATAGGCTTCGGCGAAGCGGTCCTCGCCGACGAGCGCGATCGCCAGCCTCAGCTCGTGCAGCATCTCCTTCATCCACAGCTCCTTGGTCTGGTGGATGATGATGAACAGCATCTCGTCGTGGAGATTCGAGAGGGGCTGCTGGGCGGAGAGAAGCTGGTCGAGCTTCAGATAGTCGGCATAGGTGATGCCGGCGGGGGTCGCGGTCATGCCCGCGGCTTAGGATAAAGCGGCGCCGTGCGGAAGCGCGGCGGCCTTTTCCGGATTACTGCTGCGGGGTCGTTGGGCCGGCCGAGCCGACGGTGCCGATATTACCGAACACTTCGTCGAAGAAGCTGCGCTTGCGGCCCAGGGTCGGCGTGCTGCGATTCGAGGGATCGACACGGGCGATCATTTCCTTGCCCGTCTTGTCCACCGAGACGACATTTCCGGCCTGGTCGAAGCGCACGCGAAGCATGGTCTGATCGATCACCCGCGGATTGCGGAAGGCGAACTGCCTGGTGTCGCGCGCGACATAGTACCAGTCGTTGGGGGTGAACTGACCGACGAACGACGGCCGACCGAGGGTCTTTTCGACCGAGGCCTTGTTGTCCGTGCCCGGCTGGATCGCGCTCGCGAGCTGCGCGTCGATGACCGCGCCCTTGTGCGCCTGAACGCCCGCGCAGCCGGCGAGCAGGACAGTGCCGAGGATGGCCGCAGGGACCCTGAACCGCACAACTTTCATGTGAATCGAACCTCTCCTGGACGCCCCGGGCCAATTTACCGGCGCCCGATCTTGCCTGACGGGCAGAGCGCCTCAATATGCTGGGCCAGTCGAGGGGCGCAAGCCTCGCCTGGGCTGAATCACCTATGCTCCGCTTCCTGTTCCCCAGATTAACGGCCGCGCCCGAGCGCGGCGACAAGCTGTTCGCGGCCGTCGTCGCCGAGGCACGGGCGCCGCACTGGTATGTCGAGGGCGCGGTCCCCGACACGCTCGACGGCCGCTTCGCGATGCTCGCCACGATCGCCGCGCTCATCATCGTGCGGCTCGACCGCGCCGGCGACACCGCGGCTTCGGTGGCGCTGACCGAGCGCTTCGTCGAAGCGATGAAGGCCGAGCATCGCGAGCTCGGGCTCGGCGACCCCAAGCTCGGGCGCACGGTGCTCGAGCTGGTCGGCGCGCTCGAGCGGCGCGTCGGCCTGTGGCGAGATACCGTGGGAGGCGGAGACTGGAGCGCCGCCGTCGCGACGAGCGTCTACCGCAATGCCGCGATCGACACCGCTGCGCTCGAGCACACGGCGAGGGCGCTAAGGGAACTCTGGAGCGGGATCGAGGCGGTCGCGCCCACGGAGCTCTCGGAAGGGAGGCTGGCATGAACGACCGCTTCGCTCACGCGCTGAGAATCGACCGGATTCGCGACGGCGAGCGCATCGAGCTCGTTGCCGACGAGGCTGAGCGCCAGGCCATCGCGGAGCGGCTCGGCCTTCCTTCGATCGATCGCCTCGACGCCCATGCCGTGCTCCACCGCAAGGGGGCCGTCATCGAAGCCGAGGGACGCTTCGCCGCGTCGCTCGAGCAGAGCTGCGTCGTCACCGGCGAGGCGGTGCCGGCGCATGTCGACGACTGCTTCAGCCTGGTCTTCATGCCCGAGCCGCAGGGCAGCCGGTCGGACGAAGAGATCGAGCTCGGATCGACGGATTGCGACGTCGTCTTCCACGACGGGAGCACGATCGATCTCGGCGGCGCAATCGCCGACACCTTGGCCCTGTCGCTCGATCCCTATCCGAGAAGCGCCGGCGCCGATGCCGCGCTGAGGGAAGCCGGCGTGCTCAGCGAAGCCGAGGCGAGCCCGTTCGCCGCGCTGGCGAAATTGAAGCGAAGCGGCGACTCCTAGTTCCTCCCGAAATCAGAACGGAACGTCGTCGTCGAGCTCGGTGTCGAACGCCGCCGGCTGCGGGCGCGACTGCTGGCGCGACGAGCCCCCCGCGGCACCTCCGCCGAACTCGTCGAAGTCCTCGTTGAACGCCCCGCGGCCCCCGCCGCCGCCTTCACGGCTGTCGAGCAGGACCAGCTCGCCGCGGAAGCGCTGCAGGACGATCTCGGTCGTATAGCGGTCGTTGCCGGACTGGTCGGTCCACTTGCGGGTCTGGATCTGACCTTCGAGATAGACCTTCGAACCCTTGCGCAAATAGCTCTTCGCGACCCGGCCGAGATTCTCGTTGAAGATCACCACATTGTGCCACTCGGTCCGCTCCTGGCGGTTGCCGTCGCGGTCCTTCCAGCTTTCCGACGTGGCGACTCGCATGTTGACCACTTCGCCGCCGTTGTTGAGCGACCGCGCCTCCGGGTCCGCGCCCAGATTGCCGACCAGGATCACCTTGTTCACGCCCGCCATGCCACTCTCCATTTCAGCCGGAGAAGCGATAAAGCAGCGCGGCCTGGCGCGCCAGTAGCTATGCGGCCGCCGCGGGCCTGCTCGCCGCCCAGCGGTTCCAGCCGAATCCGATCGCCAGCGCGACCAGGGTCGCGATCTGCACCACGACACCCTGGAGTGTCGGGAAGATGCCGAGGATCGAGATTCGCGGCAGTTGGGTGAGCGGGTGAATGGCGATGAGGCCCGCTTCCTGCAGCGCTGCAACTCCCTTTCCGGCGAGCACGACCGCGAGGACCGCGACCAGTGCGGAACTGTAGGTGAAGAACTTTCCGATCGGCAGCCGGCGGCTGAACCGCAGCATGGCGACGGCGATCGCCGCGAGGGTCGCCAAGCCCGCCACGCCGCCGGCGATCAGGCTCGCGACGCTGCCCTCGGCGGCCATCGCCGTGAAGAACAGGATCGTCTCGAACACCTCGCGATAGACAGCGATGAAGGCGAGCGAGAACAGGAACCAGCTCGAATCGCGAGCAATCGCATTATGCAGTTTCTCGCGGATGTAGCGCTGCCACTGGCCCGCCTGCGCTTTCCCGTGCATCCAGATGCCGACGAACAGCAGCACCGCGGCGGCGATGAGCGACCCGAAGCCTTCGGTGAGCTCCCGGCTTGCACCGCTGATGCTGATCAGGCTGGTCGCCGCGAGCCAGGTCAAGGCCCCCGCGGCAAGCGCGCTGGTCCAGCCGATATGGACGGGGCGGGTCAGCTCAGGCCGCTCGGCCTTGCTGAGGAAGGCCAGCATGGCGACGACGATCAGCAGCGCCTCGAGGCCTTCGCGAAGGAGGATCGTAAACGCGCCGAGGAAGGCCGATGCATCGCTCGCCTTATCGGGCGCGAGCGACGCTTCGGCCTCGCCGATCAAGCTTTTGACGCCGGCCACCTGGCTCTCGATGTCGTTGACCGGTTTTCCCGCTGCGATGCTGGCGCGAAGCTCGCCCATGCTCTGCTCGACCCGCGCCAGCAGGCTGGGATTGCGGGCGCCGAGCATCGGCTCGACCGGCTCGAACCCGTCGAGATAAGCCGACAGCGCCAGGCGCTTGGCTTCGTCGCGATTTCCGGCGCGATAGGCGGCAAGGCTTGCGTCGAGCCGTTCGCGCACGATCGTCAGGCTCGAGGTTTTGGCGCCGACGACGTCCGGGTGTGCGCGCAGGTAAGCGATGACTGGGCCCGCCTTGTCCGCGCCGATTTCGGAGGCGAGCTGGCTTTCCGAGAGCGAGCTCAGCGCGTTGAGGTCGGGGACCTTGCTCCGGATCGCGGCGTCGCCGTCCCAGATGCGCTTTCCTTCCCGGGCCAGCGCGTCGGGGTAGGCAAAGCGGCTCGCGCGGTACGCGAGCGCCCATTTGTCGGCGTCGGGCAGCTGGGCGAAGCTCTGCATCGCCGTCCCTTCGAGGCCCTGGTTGATCACCTGATAGAGGGCGAAGGGGCTGCGCTGGCTGGCGCGCTTGCGATCGGCAAAAGCGATCGGCGGCGGGTCGAGCTGTTTCGCGATGCTGGTCTCGGCGTCGCCCTTCGCGCCGTGGCAGCTCGCGCAATCCCGCTGGAACAATTGCTCGCCGCGCGAGAGATCCGGCGCCTGTTTCGGGCCGAGCGGAACCGGGTAAGCCGAGAGCAGGTGCGCAGCGAGGGTGCGAGCAGCGACCGCGACGTCCTGAGGCGCGGCCTTGCGTTCGATCATTGCCTTGAAGCGCGCG
>DASUXP010000205.1:0-10468 GCA_036377835.1 Sphingomicrobium sp.
CCGAGGGCGAATCGGGCATCATGGCCGGCCACGCGCCCTACATGACGACGCTGCGCGACGGCGATGTCGCCGTCTATCGCACCGCCGGCGCGCAGCCCGAGCGCATTGCCGTCACCGGCGGCTTCGCCGAGGTCAGCGACAAGGGCCTCACCGTGCTCGCGGAGAGCGCCGGCTAACGAGCGCGGCTGACGCCCCATTAACGCAGTTAGTCTTTTCTAAAAGTTTCGCCCCTATTCACGACCCGTTTTCCGCGGAACCGCAAGGAACGGGTTGAATGAGCGCATTCGGCAAGCGTGGTGGGATCGGCAATGGGCGCCCGTCGTTCGGCGTGGCCAAGCCGATGAAAGGCACGCCGGGCAAGGCCCAGGCGATCCCGGAAGCGCCGCAGGGTGGCGATCAATTTCCGCCGCTCGACGAGCTCACGCCGACGGTCGACGCGCCGATCTCCGATCCGGGCACGCCGATGGGTGCGATGGACAAGCTCACCGCGCGCCAGAATGCCAGCGGTGAGGCGGCCAGCAGCAAGTCGGAAGGCTTCGAAGCCTCCGTCCACCGGATCAAGGAGCAGGTGCTTCCGCGCCTCCTGGAGCGCGTCGACCCGGAAGCCGCGGCGACGCTGTCGAAGGACGAGCTCGCCGAGGAATTCCGCCCGATCATCGGTGAGGTGCTCGCCGAGCTCAAGATCACCCTCAACCGCCGCGAGCAGTTCGCGCTCGAGAAGGTGCTCGTCGACGAGTTGCTCGGCCTCGGGCCGCTCGAGGAGCTGCTCGCCGACCCGGCGATCAGCGACATCATGGTCAACGGTCCCGACCAGACCTACGTCGAGCGCAAGGGCAAGCTCGAGATCGCGCAGATCCAGTTCCGCGACGAGGAGCATCTGTTCCAGATCGCCCAGCGCATCGTCAACAAGGTCGGCCGCCGCATCGACCAGACCACCCCGCTGTGCGACGCGCGCCTCCAGGACGGGAGCCGCGTCAACGTTATCGTCCCGCCGCTCAGCCTGCGGGGCACCGCCATCTCGATCCGTAAATTCTCCGAGAAGCCGATCACCATCGACATGATGAAGAGCTTTGGCTCGATGTCGGAGAAAATGGCGACGGTGCTGAAGATCGCCGGCGCGAGCCGGATGAACGTCATCATCTCGGGCGGCACCGGCTCGGGTAAGACGACCATGCTCAACGCTCTGTCGAAGATGATTGACCCCGGCGAGCGCGTGATCACGATCGAGGACGCGGCCGAGCTACGGCTGCAGCAGCCGCACTGGCTGCCGCTCGAAACTCGCCCCGCCAACCTCGAGGGCCAGGGCGCGATTTCGATCCGCGACCTCGTCATCAACGCGTTGCGCATGCGTCCCGACCGCATCATCCTCGGCGAGATTCGCGGCCAGGAGTGCTTCGACCTGCTGGCGGCGATGAATACCGGCCACGACGGCTCGATGGCGACGCTCCACTCCAACTCCCCGCGCGAATGCCTCGCGCGCATGGAGAACATGGTGATGATGTCGGACATCAAGATCCCGAAGGAGGCGATCAGCCGTCAGATCGCCGACTCGGTCGACCTCATCGTCCAGGTGAAGCGCCTCCGCGACGGCTCCCGCCGGACGACGAACGTCACTGAGGTCATCGGCATGGAAGGCGACGTCATCGTCACCCAGGAATTGTTCAAGTTCGAATATCTCGACGAGACGTCCGACGGGAAGATCATCGGCGAATATCGTTCGATGGGCCTTCGCCCCTACACGCTGGAAAAGGCCAAGCAGTTCGGCTTCGACCAGCCCTACCTCGAAGCCTGCCTCTGACGGCCTGCTTGTAGCGGCCCCATCGCCGCTGTAGCTACGCGCCATGGCGGCCGATGCGTCCACTCTGGGCTTTGGCGTGACCTACGACATGGTCGCCGCGCAAACGGCCTGCGGTCAGCTGTTGACGCTCACTTGCCACCATTCGGACGACCGGATTCCGCCCCACAGCCACGTCAATGACTATCTCTGCATCGTCCTCACCGGCGGCTTTGCAGAGCGGCAGCGCGATGGTTGGCGGGACCGTCGGGGCGGATGCTTCTTCGTTCATCACGCGGGCGAGACTCATCACGACTGCTTTGGCCCACGGGGCGCCACCTGTCTGAACCTTCACTTCCCGGAAGGAGAGCCCGGACCGCCAATGGACGGAATGGGCTCCGCATCGGCCAAGATCGCTGCCGGGGAGCTCGCGTTCGAGATCGCGGCCGGCTCGCGTGAGGAGCTCATGATGGCCTCCCTCGCCGCCGAGTTGATCGGTGAGATGGGAGTGGGCCACGACTGTGCCAATGACCGCGGCAAATGGATCGACACGGTCGTCGAGGCGATCTCCGATGAGCCAGATCGCCGCTGGACCCTTGGCCAACTGGCCGGGATCGCGCGCCGTCATCGCATCCACATAGCCCAGGCGTTCCGCGCCAAGACCGGCATCTCGCTCGGCGCCTTCCAGCGACGGCAGCGCCTCACCTGCCTAAGTCTCGCTCTTCGCCGCGGGACGAGGCCCCTCGCCGCGCTCGCCGCCGAATTCGGCTATTGTGACCAGTCGCACATGAATTCCGAGTTCCGGACCGCTTTCGGCATCAGTCCGGGGCGGTATCGCCGCGAATTCCACTAATTTTATCCAATACAAGCGTTCCGCCAGCTTGCGACACACACCCGGCATCCGGGAGGTGACTGATGAGCAAATCGGCTGTTGCATTCGTTGCGGCGATGCTGCTGGCAACGACAGCTGAATCGCAACCTGCCAATTCGAGCCTCGACGGGCTCTGGGTAGCAAAGGAACGCTACGGGCCGGACGTTCGAGGCACGTTGATGATCCTGCCGCGCGGCGAAGGATGGGTTGCCGACATCGCTGGCTTCACCGTCCCGGTGGAACAACGGGGACAGAAGCTCTCCTTCGTCCTGCCGGATGGCAACGGCACCTTTGTCGGAATCCGAAGCGGCTCCGCGATCAGTGGGCATTGGGTGCAGCGCGTCATCGCGGAAAACGGCATCGCATTTTCGACTCCCGTCGTGCTTCGCCGCGACAACCGCGGCCGGTGGCGCGGTGAAGTCGCGCCGCTGGAAGAGCAGATGACCTATTATCTTCCGCTCGAGCGCGAGGCCGACGGGCGCTACTCGACTTACCTTCGCAATCCCGAGCGCAACCGGGGCCTGTTCATCGGCGCCACCCGGCTCGATACGCAAGGCGAGACCGTCACGCCGGTCGGCACCCCTCGAGGTCAGGCCGGAGAGCGCGTAATTGGCACCGGGCGCCGCGATCCCGAAAGCAGTCTGCTTTCAATTGCCATGCTGGGTGGGGCCTTGAACTTCACTCGCGACAATGACCTGAGCAGCCCCTTCTATCCACGCGGGAATCCGGCGGCGCGCTATCGTTACTCGCCTCCGGTGCAGCTCGATGACGGCTGGCCGGTTTCTACGCTCGCCAAGGAAGGCATCGACCAGGCCGCAATCGAGGCATTCGTTCAGAGGCTCATCGACTTGCCCCAGGATGGTGTCAGCAGTTCGCAGGTGCACAGCCTTATCATCGTTCGCCATGGCAAGCTCGTGCTCGAGGAATATTTCCACGGTTTCGGCCGCGACACTCCCCACGACACCCGATCCGCTTCGAAGAGTTGGACGAACGTGCTGATCGGCGCGGCGATGCAGTCCGGGGTTCCGATACGGCTTGACACTCCGGTCTACCGGACCCTGTTGGGGCAAGTCCCGGCAGACCTCGATCCACGCAAGCGATCGATGACGCTGGAGCATTTGATTTCAATGACGGCGGGCTTCGACTGCAACGATTCCGGTGAACGGCCCGGCGACGAAGATGTGATGCAGCAGCAGACCAGGGAAACCGACTGGCATCGCTACAGCCTCGGCGTTCCGATGGCGTGGAACAACGGCGACAAGATCGTCTATTGCAGCATGAAGCCGAACCTCGCCGCCGGGATGCTCGAAAGGATCTCGGGCGAACCGCTGCCCGAAATGTTCGATCGGCTCGTCGCGAGGCCGATGCACATGCGCAACTATCATTTGTTTCTGCAACCGAACGGAGAGGCCTACGGCGGCGGCGGACACCGCTTCACGACGCGCGACTTCCTGAAGCTTGCACAGCTGATGGTCGACGACGGACGCTGGGAGGGCCGGCAAATCGTCTCCCGGGAGTGGGCGCGCCGGTCCGTCGCGCCGCTCCGGCTCCTTTCACCCAAAGCAGGCCAGACCTACGGTTACCTCTGGAACTCGGTCGAATATCCCTACAAGGGGCGCAAGGTTTACGCCTTTTTCGCGGCCGGGAACGGCGGCCAGATCTACATGGGCATCCCCGCGCTTGACCTCGTGATCGGCTTCACCGGCGGCAATTACGCAGACAATGACGTTCTGCGCATCCCGCAGCGCAAGTTCGTGCCCGAGGATATCTTGCCGGCCGTCCGCTGATCGCTCAGACAACCTGCCCTTCGGTCAGGATGAGCGGCTCGTCCGCTCGTGGCGGCGAGCTCTCCGCGCGGCCGTCGTCCTGCCGCCGCTCACCGGCCTTGACGGTCGGGTCCTCGGCCGACTCCCACATCTGCCTCAGGCTCTTGGGCAGAGCGTCGCGGACCTTGTTGACCTGCCCTTCCGAGATGTGCCGCGACAGCAGCCGGAACACCGAGCGGATCGCCTCTTCCGGGTTCACCGGCCGCGTGTCGCTCAGCCACTCGGCGACCTCGGCGACGAAGTCTTCGCGCGAGCGCGAGGCGTTCGGCATCTTCCCCGGCTCGAACTGGTCGTAATAAACGCCGCGCACGAGGAGCGGCAGCTGCGCGCCGAAATGCGCGGCAAGGTTGATCGTCAGCCGGTCGCGCAGCTTGTGCAGGACCGTCGACAGCACCTTCCACGCGACCTGCTTGTCCGGGCCCAGATCGTCGCAGATCTCGTTCAGCCAGATGTGGGTCGTTTCGAGGGTCCGGTCGAACACCTCGAGGCCGTTCGCGCTCATTGCCGCTCTCCTCGGTTCCCGTTCGCCATTCGCGAACGCGCGGGCCGACACGCTCGTTCCGCGCCGCGCCGGATGGGTCAGGCGGGCCGCCGCAAGACGCCGGAGAATTGACTCGGTCGCCGCCGAGGCGGATTGAACCGGCGGGAGGACGTCATGCCGCTCGCATTCCTCGCCATCGCCCTTGCCGCCGGAAGCCCGCCGGCTGCCGCGCCGGCCGCGCCCGACAAGCCGCAGCGCATCTGCCGCCAGGGCGAGCAGCTCGTCGGCAGCCACATCCGCACCGGCCGCCGCTGCAAGACCGCCGCCGAATGGCAGGCCGAGGACGCCAGGAAAGAAGCCCCCGCGCCCTCGCTGCGCGTCACCGAAGGCCAGAACGACGGCCTCCCGATCCCGCGCCCGCAATGAGCATTGGTCATTAAGGAGCTGATACCGAAGGAAAAATGGTGGGCGTGGCAAGGATTGAACTTGCGACCCCTGCGATGTCAACACAGTGCTCTACCACTGAGCTACACGCCCACTCGGCCGCGCATTTAGGGGGCGGATGGGGAAGGCGCAACCCACTGATGGGCCGCTTCTTTCAGAGCCGGCCGTGCTGGTCCTCGGTCTGGAAGATGCGGTCAACCTCCATCACCAGGTCCTTCAAATGGAAGGGCTTGGAGAGGAGCTTGGCCTCGGGGGCCGTGCGGCCGCCCTGCAGCGCCACCGCGGCGAAGCCGGTGATGAACATCACGCGGATATTGGGATCGATCGCGCTCGCCTTCTGCGCCAGCTCGATGCCGTCCATCTCAGGCATCACGATGTCGGTCAGAAGCAGATCGAACTGCTCGGCCTCGAGCAGCGGCATCGCTTCGGTGCCGCAGCCGACCGCTTCCACCTCATAGCCGACGCGCTGCAGCGCGCGCTGGAGATATTCGCGCATCGACTGATCGTCTTCGGCCAGCAGGATTCTCGCCATGACCCAACTATGCGCTGAACAATTGCGATTTGCCAGAAGCGAATGACGCACTCGAGCGTTGCAGGCCCTCACCGTGAGTCCTAATTTGGCACGAAATTTAACCGTGACGCCGCTCGCCCCGCCCCTCGTCCACCAGCCCCGAAGCGATCTTCCGGTGCTGCTCTCGGTTCCCCATTCGGGCCGCGACTATCCCGACTGGCTGCTCGCCATGGCCTCGGGCGGCCGAACCGCGCTGGCCGCGCTGGAGGACCCGCTGGTCGACCGCCTCGCCTGGCGGGCGATCGCCCGCGGCATCGGCGCGGTGGTCGCGCGGGCGCCGCGCGCCGCGGTCGATTGCAACCGCGCCGAGCACGAGGTCGACCCGGCGGTGATCGCCGGCCGCCGCCGCGAGCGGCTCACCGCGCGCACCCGCGGCGGCCTCGGCATCGTGCCCGCTCGCACGCCGCAGCACGGCTTCCTGTGGCGGCGGCCGATCGACAACGCCCAGCTCGAGGCACGGCTCGACCAGGCGTACCGCCCCTATCACGATTCCATCGCCGCCCTGCTCGGCGGGCTCCACGCCCGCTTCGGCTGCGCGGTCCTGCTCGACTGCCATTCGATGCCGCCGCCCGCCGACGGCATCGCCCCGGTGGTGATCGGCGACTGCCACGGCCGCAGCGCGGGATCGTGGGTCAGCCGCGAGGCGGTGCGGATCGCGGGAGACTGCGGGTTCGCCGCCGGGCTCAACGACCCCTTCGCCGGGGGCCACGTGGTCGAGCGCCACGCCAACCCCGCCGCCAACGTCCACGCGCTGCAGCTGGAACTCGACCGGCGGCTCTACCTCGACGAGGCCCTGAGCGGTCCCGGTCCCGGCTTCGACTCCGCCGCCCGGCTCATCGACACGCTCGCCGCCGGCCTCGGCGAATTCCTCCTCGGCCAGCGCTTCGCGACCGCGGCGGAGTGACCAGGCCGCGCAGACTTAAGAGTCAGCAGGTCCGCAGATGGATGCTGTCCGAGCCGTGCTCCCTTCGAGTTCGGAACTCGTCTGGCAAGAGGACGCAGCGTTTTCCTCTTACATCGTAAGCGATTTGCCCGATATCACGCACTGGCTGCTGAAGATTAAGACCGGTGCTAGCTGGAATATCCCCAGCGGCGTTAGCGATCCGCTTTTCGATCGCACATCCAACTTAATCGACGATCCCGTATCGTTCTCGACTGTGGTGCGGATCGGCGAGCAACCCACGACGCTTGTGCCAGTCAGGGCGATCAAGATGCGCGTTAGAACCGCTGTGCACGATTTTCCGCGCGCGGCCTTCAACTCGTGACCTAGACCGTGGCCGGCGCCGGCTGCGGGGCCGCCTCGGGCGCCTTGCCCTGCTGCAGCTGCCGGGCGAAGACGTCGCGCATCTGCGAGAGCGAGAAGAGGTGGGCGTAGAGGAGCGGCAGCATGCCGTTCTGGTTCATCTTGCGCAGCTCGTCGCCGCGCAGCTCCTTCATCTTCTCTTCGTCGACCATCTGGAAGCCGCGATAGATGAAGGGCTGCTCATAGCCCTCGGGCTGGATCGCCACCTCGCCGTCCATCAGCATGCCGGAGCTGCGAAGCTCGTCCATGAAGGCGCTGGTGCGCTGTCCCGCGGTCTCGAACTGCTCGCAGAACTCGAGGATCGCCTTGGTCGCGGCGGTCGGCTGGTCGCCGTCGAACAGGGCCTCGCCCTCGTCGAACTCGCCGACCGCGCCGGAGGTGGGGTCGAAGCACAGCGATAGCTCGTCGCTCTCCTGGTTGAGCCGCGCAAGGAGGAAGGGATAGCGGCGCAGGTAGGCCGGGATGTACAGCGTCGGGTCCTGCGTGCGGCCGTCGTCGTCAAGGAACACGTTGACGCCCTCGTTGAGGCCCATCAGCGCGAGCGGGATGGGATTGTCGCCGACCGAGAAGATGATCGGGTAGTGCCGCTGCACCAGCCCGAACTCGTCGACCGTGACGGGGATCGCGTGGGTCCGGCCCATCACCGGCGATTTCTCGACCGGACGGATCTTCATCTTGCCGTGCTGGACCGCGTTCAGCGGCTCCAGGCTGTTGTAGAAGAGCGGCATCATCTGGTTCGGCGCGGCACTCGCCATGTCGGTCATTCTCCTGGGATCGGCTTGCCGCCCGCCGGTGCGGACCGGCGCGGAAGCTGTAGCGCGGAGCCTCTATTGACCTCGGCGGCAATAGGCAAGCGGGAGGGCGTGCCGCCGCCGCCTCGCCGCCGCCGCCTCGCCGCCGCCGCGCACGCAATTCATTGATTGTTCAACGCCCCCCTGCGAAGCGCCGGGCTTCGACAAGCGGGCTTCGGGGTGATTTCGGCGACCTTCTTCAGCTATCTGCCGCTGCTGCTCGGCATGTTCGCCATGCAGCCGGGACCGGTGCAGACGACGGTGACCCGCCTGGTGGTTCAGGACGAGGTGATCCTGCGCGTGCCGGTGACTCCGCGGCCGCCGCTGCCGCGCATCAAATGGGTCGAGAAGAAGGGGATGAAGTGCATCCCGGTCGGCGCCATCCGCGGAGCGCTGCAATCGGGGCCCGACGAGGTCGATTTCGTCCTCGCCGACCGAAGCCGGGTGCGCGCCCATTTCGACGAAGACTGCCTGGCGCTCGACTTTTACAAGGGCTTCTACCTGCAGCCCGAGGACGACAAGCTGTGCGTGCGACGCGATGCCGTCCATTCGCGGATCGGCGGAAGCTGCCGGATCGAGCGCTTCAAGAAGCTCGTTCCGAAATTCCGCTGAGGCGGGGGTGCTGTCGGGAACTCGCCGGGTGCGCAGCCGATGCGGTGGCGGCGGGGAATGGGAGCCGGACCGGTCCGCGCCACCCGACAGTGAAGGCCTAGAGCCGGGCGCCTGACGGAAGCCCGTTCAGCGGGTTACAAATCCGCAAGGTTCAGGCCGAAGGCGGCAGGACCATGAGCGCCTTGAGGCCGGGCGCATTGTCCTCGAGCCGCAGCTCGCCGCCGTGGAGCCGGGCGATCGCCGCCACCAGCGCGAGGCCGAGCCCGCTGCCTTCGGTAGTGCGCGCTTCCTCGAGCCGGCCGTAGCGGCGCAGCGCCTCGTCGCGCCGCTCTTCGGCGATGCCGGGGCCGCGATCGGCGACCCACAGGCGGATGCCGCCCGCATTCTCCTCGACGCCGATGCGCACCTCGCGGCCCTGGCGGCCGTATTTCAGCGCGTTGTCGATGAGGTTGGACAGTGCCCGGCCCATCAGCTCGCGGTTGCCGAGATAATCGATCGAGCGCCGCTCCCCGACCTCCAGCGACACGCCGCTCTCCTCGGCCAGCGGCTGGTACATCTCGCACAGGTCCTGGAGCAGCGCTCCGAGGTCGAACGGCGCGAAATTCTGCCGGCCGATGCCGGCCTCGGTGCGGCTGATCTCGAGCGTTGCCGAGATGAGCCGAAGCATTCCGTCGATTTCGTTGCCGATCGCTTCCAGGGAACGGCCGCGGCTCTCGGGGCAGGACTGCATCGCCGCGCCCTCGATGTGCGCGCGCATCCGCGTCAGCGGCGAGCGCAGGTCGTGCGCCAGCGCATCCGTCACCAGGCGCAGCTGGCCGACGAGCTGCTCGATCCGCACCAGCATGCCGTTGATGACCGCCGCCAATTTGTCGAATGGCTCGCCCTCTCGGCTGGCGTCGAGCCGCTGGCTGAAGTCGCCCGCGGCGATCCGTTCGGCGACACTGCCGAGGGCATTCACCTGCCGGTTGGTGATCCGGACGACGATGAAGCTCGCCAGCAGCCCCAGCGGGATGGCGAGCGCAAGCGCGGCGAGCAGCGCCTCGATCAGCGACGCGCGCATTCGCTCGCGGTCCTCGACGGTGGTGCCGAGGAGCAGCCGGTAACCGTCGGAAAGGTGGAACACGCGCACGGCAAACAGGTCGGCCCGCGCCTGACCGTTGGGCTTGAGCCGCATCTCGGTCCAGCGCGTAGGGCCGTTCAGCGCCCTCGGCCAGCCGGCGATGTTGCCGGCGATCCGGCGCCCTTGCGGGTCGATCAGCAGGATCGCGCCGCCCCGCGCGATCCCCGTCTCCACCTCGTCGTTGATCGAGCGCACCAGCCCGGGGATGCCGCCGTTGCGATAGCCCAGCAGTAGGTTGCGCTCGCGGTCGTCGATGCGGTGCACGATCCGCGTATGGAACAGCCGGTCGGTCTGCTGATAGACGAACAGGAGCACCGGCACGGTGATGAGCAGGCTGAACACCAGGCAGAAGGTCATCACCCGCGCTCCGGCCGAGCGCGTCAGCCGGGACAGGAAAGAGCCGGTCAAGCGGCCTCGCTCAGCATGTAGCCGACACCCCGCACCGTGTGCAGAAGGGCGCCGCCGCCGGCCTCGTCGAGCTTCTTGCGCAGCCGGCTGATGTGCACGTCGATGACGTTGGTACCGGGGTCGAAATGATAGTCCCACACTTCTTCGAGCATCATCGTCCGGGTGACCACCTGCCCCTGGTTACGGAGCAGGAACTCGAGCAGGCGGAACTCGCGCGGCTGGAGGTCGATGCGCACCCCGTTGCGCTCGACGCGGTGGGTGAGGAGG
>DASUXP010000206.1:0-3467 GCA_036377835.1 Sphingomicrobium sp.
CAGCGGGCTGATCGTCAGCCGGTGGCCGACCACGAGCGGCGTGAAGAAATTGGCCTCGATAAGGTGAAAGCCGATGAAGGCGGCGGGCGGGAGCATCGCGCCCCAGATGTCCGCATAGGTCATCAGCCCGCCGAGGAACAGCAGCAGCGCGCAGACGATCGGCCCCAAATAGGGGATGTAGTTGGCGACGGCGACGATGCCGCCCCACATCACCGGCGATGGCATTCCCAGCCACCACAGGACCAGCGCGGTCAACGCGCCGAGACCGATGTTGATGAGCGTGATCGTGCCGAGATAGGTCGAGGTCGCGTCGACCACCTGCTGGATCACTCGCGCCGTGGTGAGCGCGCCTTCGAAGCTGCCGCGGCTGACGATCGTCTTCTTGCGCATCGAAGTCCAGCCGGCGAGGAAGAAGAAGATGACCAGCAGGGCGAAGAAGAGCTGGATCATGAGATGCGGCGCCGAGCTGGTCAGGAGGCCGAGCATCGAGTTGGGGGTCTCGATTCGGACCGCGCGGGTCTGCTCGGTGCTGAGCGCGATCTGCTCGGTGGTTCGGGCGATGAACCGGTCGAGATTCTTGTACAGGTCGAGCACCGGTTCCAGCGCGGCGCGCACCTTCGGGATCTTGGACGGGACCTGCGCCACCCAGTCGGTCGCCGGGATCACGATCGAGCCGAGCGCGAACAAGGCGAGCAGCAGGAAGACGATCACGCACAGGCCGGCCGAAAGCTTCGAGGGCACGCCGCGGCGCTCGAACCATTCGAGCAACGGCACCAGAGCGATGGCGATGACCAGCGCCGCCGTCACCGGCATGAAGAACTCGGCGCCCGCCCTTAGCGCGAAGGGCGTTGCGAGCAGCAGCCCGACTCCCGCGATCAGGGTCAGCGAAGCGAGCAGGCGATCGCGCTTGGCGGTGATCGCCTCGGCGATCGCCAGCGTCTCCTCGTCATGCTCGACGACCTGATTCTTCTTCGTCCGGGCGTCCATCGCCGCGGAGCATATCGCTGGCCGCGCGCCGCCGCCAGCGGCAACAGGAGGTCAGTCGAGCTTCGCCGCCAGGCGCAGGTCAAGCGAGCTCTGCTCGGGCACGATCACCCTCAGCTTGCGGGTCGCGAAATCGATCGACACCTTCTTGAACGCGCGCATCGCGTTCATGCCCAGCAGGAGCGCGGGCCGGCGGTCGAGCCGCAGCTGCCTGAAGGTGTGGGCATCGGCGAACACCACGGCGAGGTTCCGGAGGCCGATGCCGCCGATGTCGAGCTCCTTCACGAACATATATTCGCCGGTGATCTTCGCGCCGGTGACCGATTCGAGCTCCACTTGCTCCGAGCCGTGGAGCAGCTTGGCGCCGAGCAGCGCCCGCTTCAGCGCCTCGTTGCCGATGCTGATCTGGGCACCGGTGTCGATCACCACGCTCAGCGGATGGCCGTTGGCCTTGGCCTCGGTGACGACGAGGCGCCCGTTGCGGCGCACGCCCTGGACGACGATCGTGCCCGCCTCGGCCTTGAAATCGGGCACCGCGGAAGGGACGATCGACAGCGTCTTCGCCTCGAAATCGAACAGCACGCGCTGCGAGCGCAGCGAATCGGTCCCGATGATCCCGTCCGCGCCGATGTTCGCGGCCTCGAGCAGGGGCGCGTTGATGTTGCGCACCTCCTTCCGCGTCAATTGCAGGCTCGGCACCGTCGCGGTGGAGACCGTGGACACGCCGGCGACGCTGTGCAGCGACGCATTCTCGGCCGCCGCGAACTTCAGCCGCCCCGCGAGCTCGCGCGACACGGCGGTGCGGTCGGCGCCGGTATCGACCAGGAAGCGGAACGGCCCTGCCCCGGAGATTCGCACGGGGACGGTAAGCCGCTCGTTGGCGTCGGTGCGGAATCGCACGTCCTCGGTCTGGGTGGTCCGGTCGACTCCCGGCGGCCCCGGCACCGCCTCCAACGGCGCGCTTTGCGGCTGCGCCAGCAGCGCGCTGCCGCCCATGGTCGCGGCGAGGGTAGCGATCAGCAATATTCGAGGCATCGCGCCTGTCTCCCCAGGGCCAGCGACCTTAGCTGCTCGCGCGCACGAGGGCAAAGAAGCCCGGAACGCACTTTCAGGCGGCGCGCAACAAACTGGTAAGACCTTGAATGATACCGCTTCCTCCGTGGGGCCGCCGGATCTCTTCGCCGGACGGATAAGCAGTGCGTTTGCGTATCTAGAGGTCTCGGAGCGATATGTCGGAAGAGCAGCCGGTCGAAACCCTTTATTCCCTCCGGTCAGAGGCTCCTGACCTCCCCGAGCGCCGCAGCGACGAGCGCCACCTCAGCCTGCTTCGCGTGGGCTCGATCACCATCGCCGGCCGCCGCGAGCTGTGCCTGATCCGCAACGTGTCGGCGGGCGGGATGCTGATCCGTCCCTATTGCGCGATTGCGACCGGAACTCCGATCACCGTCGAGCTAAAGCAGGGTGATCCGATCTCGGGTATCGCGAAGTGGACCAGGGACGATTGCGTCGGGGTCAGCTTCGACGAGCCGATCGACGTCCTCGCCCTGCTCTCATCCGCCGACGGGCCGCGGCCGCGGATGCCGCGAGTCGAGGTTGATTGCATCGCCTGGGTGCGGGTGGATGCCACCGTCCATCGCTCCAGGGCCGTGAACATCTCGCAGGGCGGCATCAAGGTCGAATGCCGCTCGGACATACCCACCGGAACGGAAGTGATCGTCACCTTGAACGGATTGCCGCCGTGCCAGGGGACCATACGCTGGTCGGTGGACGGCGCTTACGGCGTCACGTTCAACCGGATTCTCGCCTTGCCGGTGCTCGTCGCCTGGCTTCACGACCAGCGCGACCGGCTACGCGCGACCGGCTGATCAGTCTCCGATCGAGCGCGAACTCACCATCCAGCGCTCCACCATCTTGCGCTCCTCCTCGGTGAGCGGCCGGCAGGCGAGGCCCGGCCGGCGGAATTCCGGATTGACCCGCTGTCGCGGCGGCGGGACGTGGCGGAGCACCTCGTCGGACTTGAGCGGCCGCGCGAAGGCGACCCCGGCGAAGCGCCCCTCGACCCAGACGATGCGGCTCTTGAGGCGCAGTTCGTTGCGCCGGAAGAAGGTAGTCGTCCCTTCCAGCGGGAGGCGCTCGCCCTCGATGAGCGCACCTTCTTCGGAGAGGTTGCGCAGCTTCACCGGCTCGGGCGTGCCGGCAATCTCGATGCTGGCGGCAAGGAGCACGGGCGAACGGCGGGAACGCCGGTTCTGCGTGATACTGCTCTGGTCCATGCCTGCCGACTACGCCGGACAGGGTAAAACTTCATTTAACGCGGCGGCGCCCCCGACCTGAAAAGCAGCATCATGTTGTTGGCGGGCATGGCGCGAGATTCGATCAGCTCGAAGCCGTGCTGAGCCGCCGCGGCTGCGAAATCCTCGACCTGGCGAAGTCCCCATTGCGGATCGCGGCGGCGAAGGTCGCGGTCGAAGTCGAGGTTGCCC
>DASUXP010000207.1:0-3193 GCA_036377835.1 Sphingomicrobium sp.
AGTGGCGTAAGATTAATAATCCCGCAAGATATGACTACAATAGGTGATTTCTTCATCCCTTGCACAGTCCTGACCATAGTGGAGGAAGATTGAACTGGACGTGACCTGAGATATTGGGGAATTACGGTGACAGTTTACTAAATCCACGAAACTGGATGCCGCCCAAGTGCGCGCACTGCCGCGTGCTGGAGAGTAGCGGCCTAACGCCGTAACGCGTTCCTCGCCGGATCACTATCCCCGCTCCCCACTTCGCTCTCCGGCTCTGCCCCGGCGATGGTCTGCGGCGCGCCCTTCGCGTCGAGCTCGAGCCAATCGCGGAAGGGGAGGTGGTAGATCATGTCCATCACCTCGAACTCGAGACCGCCCGGCTGGCTGGTGTTGCTGTTCCACAGCGCCACCACGCCGCTCTTCTTTTGCGGGTCGAAGAGGATCAGTGAGCGATAGCCGTTGATCCCGCCGCGATGGCCGACGATGCGGTGTCCGGCATAATCGTAGCTGCGCCAGCCGTAGCCGTACCAGGCGGTGCCGAGCCGCTCGAGGAACTTGCGCAGGCGCCCGCGCTCGGTCGGGGTGACGACGTAGGGCGCGTGGATGGTGTCGAGGACCTTGCCGTCGAGCACGCCGGGCATCTCGCCCATCTGCGCCAGCATCCACAGCGCCATGTCCTTGATGTTGCTGTTGACCCCGCCGGCGCCCGGCACCTTGTAATAGGTGTCGACCATCGGCAGCGGCTTGCGCCCGGCGCTGTGCGGCCGGGCCCAGCTGCGGTTCGATTCGAGCCCGGCCATGGACACGCTGCCGCTGCTCATCCCGATCGGGTTGAACAGATAGCGCTTGATCGCCTGCTCGTAGGGGAGGCCGGTGATGCGCGAAACCATCTCGCTCGACGCGTCGTAGGCGACGTTCTGATACGACCAGCAGGTGCCCGGCGGGCACACCGGGTTGAGCTGCGCGAGCGTGGTGCGGAGGACGCTCGGGTCCTGCCCTTCCTCCAGCTTGTTGTCATAGGCGTTGCGGTAGAGGCCGAGCCGGTGCGACAGCAGGTCGCCGACGGTGGCGCGATATTCGTAGCCGGCGGGCAGCTTCAGGTCCGGCGCATAGTTCACGACCGGCGCCTGAAGGTCGATCTTCCCCTGCTCGGCCAGCTTGGCGACCATGGTCGCAGCGACGCCCTTGGAGACCGAAGCCCAGCGGAACACCGTGTCCGGCGTCACCGGATCGCCCGAGCCGGCGAGGGTCTCGCCATAGCCGCGGAGGAAGGTGATGCGCCCGTTCTCGACCACGCCGACCGCGAGCCCGACCATCGCCGGCCGTTCCGCGAGCCGCTGCAGCCGCTGGTCGAGCAAGTCATAATCGACGTCGCGGCGGGATTCGGTCGACAGGGCCGCGAGCTTGAGATGCGCCTGCGCCTGCGGGACCGCTTCCGCCGTCGTGCCGTGCGGCCGGGTCGCGAGCAGCGACGCACCCGTCAGCAGCGCGGCGAGGCCGAGCGCAACCTTGACCCGTGTATCCAAGAACTCTCCTCCCCGCCCTCAAGGCGGTGTGGCGCGCCTGCCCCAATGCCTCAACGGCGGGTTTAACGCGCTTGCGACGAGACGATTCTGCGCTGCGACGAACGGGCTTCTGGTCTTCCCGGTTCCGCTCCCCTAAAGGCCCGGCGAGAAAGCGGGACGTGGATGCAGTTTCTGAAGACGCTCTTCTGGGTGCTCGTCGCGGTCGTGGTGGTGCTGTTCGCGACCTACAACTGGAGCCCGGTGACGGTGAACCTCTGGGCCAACCTCCAGGCCGACATCAAGCTCCCGGTCCTGCTCCTGATCGCCTTCCTGCTCGGCTGGCTCCCGACGTGGCTGACCATGCGGGCGCGGGTATGGACCTTCCGCCGACGGGTCGAGGCGATGGAGCGCCAGCACGCGCCACCGCCGGCCGCGCAGGCGATTCCAGACGAAGAAACCCCCGCGACATGAAACCCATCTTCGTCGCCATCGACACGCCCGACCTGCACCGCGCCGCCGCCATCGCGCGCGACGTGCGCGGCATTGCCGGCGGGGTGAAGCTCGGCCTCGAATTCTTCTGCGCCAACGGGCGCGAAGGCGTGCTCCGCATCGCCGAGGGCGAGCTTCCGATCTTCCTCGACCTCAAGCTGCACGACATCCCCAATACGGTCGCCAGGGCAGTGGAAGCGCTCGCGCCACTGGAGCCGGCGGTGCTCACCGTCCACGCGGCGGGCGGGCGTGCGATGCTCGCCGCGGCCAAGGCGGCGGCGCCGCCAGAGAGCAAGGTTGTCGCGGTGACGGTGCTGACCAGCCTCGACGCGGTCGACCTGGCCCAGGCCGGAGTGATCGGCAGCCCGGCGGAGCAGGTCGCGCGGCTGGCCGAGCTGGCGCGGGATTCGGGCGTCGACGGGATCGTCTGTTCGGGCGCGGAGGTCGCCGCCGCCCGTGCCGCCTGGCCCGGCGGTTTCTTCGTCGTGCCCGGAGTCCGCCCTGAAGGCACCGAGAGGGGCGACCAGAAGCGCATCGTCACCCCGCGCCAGGCGGTTGAGGACGGCGCTTCGATCCTGGTCATCGGGCGGCCGATCACCGACGCGACCGACCCCGCGCAGGCGATCGCCGACATCGCCTCGACCCTGCCGCACCATCGTGAACATGCGAGGATCTAGATGAGCTGGTTGAGCCGAGTCCGCAGCGGAATCCCGTTCCTGCCCAAGCGGCAGACGGCGGAGAACCTGTGGCACAAGTGCAGCCGCTGCGGGACCATGGTCTTTTTGAAGGAGTGGGAGGAAAATTACAGCGTCTGCCCGCGCTGCGACTTCCACGACCGGATCGGCCCCAAGGCGCGGTTCGAGCAGCTGTTCGACGCGGCCAAATATGAGCTTCTGCCGACGCCCGAGGTGCGCGAGGACCCGCTGCGCTTCAAGGACAGCAAGCGCTATACCGAGCGGCTGAAAACCGCGCGCGCCACGACCGACGAGCGCGACGCCCTGATCAACGCCAGCGGCCGGATCGACGGGCACAAGGCGGTCGTCGGGGTGCAGGACTTCGCCTTCATGGCCGGGTCGATGGGCATCGCCGTCGGCGCGGCGTTCGTCGCCGGCACCCGCGCCGCGATCGCGGGGAAATGCCCCTACATCCTCTTCACCGCGTCGGGCGGGGCGCGGATGCAGGAAGCGATCCTCAGCCTGATGCAGATGCCG
>DASUXP010000208.1:0-2451 GCA_036377835.1 Sphingomicrobium sp.
TCAGTCGCGACGGCGCTCTGCTCGCGACCAGCGATGCGTCCGGCGCGATCGCGATCCGCGACACCGGCGATTGGAGGGTCGTCGAGCGGCTCCGGCACGAAGGCGGCGCCACCTCGATCGACTTCAGCCCCGACGCCCGCCACCTCTACAGTGCGGGCTACGATGGGACTGTCCGCGACTGGGATCTCGCACGGCACGCGGCTGCCCGGACGCTGCGAGGCGCGCAGGGCACCGTATGGACGCTCGACCTCTCGCCCGACGGGAAGACGCTCGCTTCGGCCGGGGAAGACCGCATCATCCGCCTGTGGACGCTCGGCTCGTCCGCACCGCCGGCGCAGCTCCGCGGCCATGAGCGCAACATCTGGGAGGTGCGCTTCAGCCCCGACGGCCGCCGCCTCGCCAGCGCCAGTTTCGATTCGACCGTGCGACTCTGGGACGTGAGGACCGCCCGCGCCGTGAAGACCCTGACCGGGCACAGCCAGGCGGTGGTCGGGCTCGATTACAGCCCCGACGGCAAGCTTCTCGCCACCGGCGCCGACGATTCGACCATCCGCTTGTGGCGGGCATCGGACGGCGCGCCGCTGCGGGTGATAGGTAACGGCCTTCATGTCGACAAGGTGGCGTTCAGTCCGGACGGGCGCTGGCTCGCCAGCGGCGGCCACGCGCGCGGTGCCGTCGGTACCTTCTGGCACCAGCTGACCGGCGGCGGCGCGGACGGCAATGCGGTGCGCATCTGGCGCGTCGCCGATGGCGCATTGGTCGCCGCTTTGCCGCACCCGGACGACGTCATCTACCTCGCCTTCAGCCCGGACGGGCGCTGGCTGGTCACGTCCGGTGAAGACAGCCGGTTCCGCCTTTGGCGGCTGAGGCCAAGGGGAGGCTAGGCGAGGAACTCCGGGTCGAGGAGGATTCGCCCATCGTCGAAATCGGCGATGCCCGGCCGAAACGGGATCAGTGAGCGTCGACCGCCGTCGAGCTCGATTTCGAGCAGGTCGCCCGCCCCGTAATTCTCGACCGCGGCGACGAACCCGACGCTTTTACCGTCGCGGTCCACCGCCGGCAGGCCGACGAGGTCGGCATGATAATATTCGCCCTCTTCAAGCGCGGGCAGCGCGGAACGGTCCACTTCCACCAGCGTCCCGCGCAACGCCTCGGCAGCCGACCGGTCGTCCACGCCTTCGAACCGCGCGACGGCACTCTTCCCGCCATCGCGAATGGAGAGGAGGCGCCGCTGGGCGCCTCCGACAAACAGCGTCTCATGCCGTGCCAGGCTGTCGACGCTGTCGCTGAACAGCTTCAGCCTGACCTCACCACGAACGCCGTGCGCGCCGGCAACGGCGGCAAGCGCAATCCTACGCTCGCCGCCGCTGTCGTTCATGCTCAGGCCTTGGCATCCTCGGCCGCGCCTTCGGCCGGCTCGTCGCTAGATTCGCCCTCGGCGGAAGCTTCCTCGGCCTGCGGCGAATCGTCGGTCGGCGGGGCAACCTCGTCAGCGCCTTCCGCGGGCGCTTCGGCGGACTCGCCCTCGTTGCTCGCCTCGGCAACCGGGGCTTCCTCGCCGGCCTCGGCCTCGGCCGCGGCTTCCTCGGCCGGAGCCTCGGCGGCAGCCTCTTCGGCGGGGGCCTCGACCGTATCCGGCGCGACTTCGCCGGCCTCGGCCTCGGCGGCGGCCTCCTCGGCCACGACCTCCTCGGCCGGAGCGTCGGCGGTGTCCGCTGGCGCCTGCTCGGCGGCGACTTCCTCGGCCTCGGTCGGGGCCGCGGCCGCTTCAGCCGCCTCGGCTTCCTTGGCCGCGCGCTGCTCGAGGCGCTCCTTGGCCTTCTCGCCCGGCTCGGCCTTCTGCGGGTTATTGCGCGCCGTGCGCTCGCGGATGCCGGCGGCGTCGAGGAAGCGCAGCACGCGATCCGACGGCTGCGCGCCGACGCCCAGCCAATGCTGGATGCGGTCGGTGTCGAGCTTCACCCGATCGGGCGAATCCTTCGCCAGCAGCGGGTTGTAGGTGCCGAGCTTCTCGATGAAGCGGCCGTCGCGGGGAGCGCGGCTGTCGGCGACGACGATGCGGTAATAGGGCCGCTTCTTGGCGCCGCCACGGGAGAGGCGAATTGCTAGAGCCATTTCTTACTTCCTTTCAGTGTGTTCGATTACTTTTTTGAAAACTTGTCGAAACCGGGCGGGAGTTTGAACGGCTGGCCGAGGCCCGGAAGGCCTGCGCCTCCGCCGCCCAATCCTCCGGGAGGAAGGGCGCCCGGGGGGGCAAGTCCGCCGAGCGCGCCTTCCAAGCCGCCTTTGTTGAACATCGCGGCGAGCTTGCTTAAGCCGCCCATCTTCTTCAGCCGCTTCATCGCAGTCGCCATTTCCTGGTGCATCTTCAAAAGCTTGTTGATGTCCTGAACGGTGGTCCCGCTGCCCTTGGCGATGCGGATCTTGCGCTTGGCGTTGACGATCTCCGGC
>DASUXP010000209.1:0-16297 GCA_036377835.1 Sphingomicrobium sp.
GAGCGGGCGAGCAGATAAGCGGTGGTCAGGAAGATCACTCCGCGCGCGCCATAGCCGATCCGCCCCAGCCACTTGGGCGCGGTGCGCCGAGCGCGCTCGTCGAGGTGGCGAAGGAAGGAGCAGCTGCCGGCCTTGTACAACTGGACCATGGCCGCCCCGGCGGCGATCGCAGCGGCGATGCCGAGCAACAGCGGTCCGTTGGGAAGGTTGAGCGCCCTCGATGCATTTTGCTGCGGGCCGCCGGTGCCCGTCCAGCCGAGAAGGACGAAGCGCAGCGCCTTGTAGGCGAGGAATAGATAGATGGTCCCGCTCGCCGCCGCCGCCGCGCGGTGGCGCCACGCCTTGGCGCCCTCGGTGCCGCTGTCCATCCCGAAGATGGCGTCGCTCATCCGCCAGAGGCCGTAGCCGAGCATTCCAACGATCATCAGCGCGACCAGCCAATGCCCGACGCCGCGGCCGAGATATTCCATCGCCCCGGTCAGGTCCTCGGTGCGACCGGTGCCGAACACCAGCAGGGCGATGACGATGTACAGCAAGCCGCGGACGAAGAAGCCGAACCGCGCCATCCACTGGAACTTGCTTTCGTATTGCGGCTCGGCTCTCACCCGCGCTCAACGCGCGCTGCGGCAGTGCGGGTCCGCACGGCCGAAGCCGGCATCACTGCTCGGGCGGCGTGCCTTCCTCGGCTTCCTGCTGCCGCTCGCGGCGAGCCTGGTTGATGACCTGGGTCAGGCAGCCGGTGAAGCCGCCGGGACCGACCGGAGAGCAGCTGAAAGTGCCGGTGTTGCCGACCGTTTCCAGAGCCTTGGCCTTGTTGGCCCACGACTGGCGGGTCTGCGGCGGGCCGCCGCTGCGCAGTTTTTCGGGGATGCGATAGCGTTCGGCCTCGGGCTTGCGGGCGCAGACCACGACCTCGCTGTCGGTCGAGCGGGGGCAGGGGTCGTTGCCGAAGACGATGACTTCGCTGACGGCACTCTGGGCCGTCGCGGGCGCCGGCAGCACGGCGAGCGCCAGCCCGGTGGCGGCGAGTGCGCCGGCCGCGATTGTGAGCCTGATCATGACCGATCTATCCTTCCAAGCGGTTCAGCGGGCAAGCCCCGCGGAGGGTTCCCTCAGATTCTTTTCGAAAGCCCGATGGCGGCGCGGCATCCGGCGCGGATCGCCGCGGTGAGCAGGGGGTAGCCGACGGCGCTGGTGGCGCCCGCTTCACGTGCAGTATCGCGATGCTCGAGCTCCTCGGCGCGGAACTCCGCGATGTCGGCGGCGAACTCGGGGTCGTCGTCGCCGATCGCCGCGAGCTGGCCGGCGTAATGGCGGTCGATCTCGGTCTCGACCGCGTCTGTGCAGGCCAGCGCCGCCTTTTCGGACATCAAAGCGGTGACCGCGCCGAGGGCGAAGCCGGCGACGTTCCACACCGGCTGGAGCAGGGTGGGACGCACGCGCCGCTCGGCCATCAGGGCGTTGAAGCGGGCGAGATGCCGCTGCTCCTGCGCCGCCATCCGGCTGACCAGCTTGGCCTCGGGGCAGTTGCGGCGGAGGACGGCAAGCTGGCCGGCATAGATCCGCGTCGCGCCATATTCGCCCGCCTGGTCGACGCGCAGCATCGACGCGCGGTCGGCGCGGCGGTCACCCGGGCGCCAGCCCGTCACCGGCGGCGGCCCGTCAGCGTCAGCAGCGCGATCAGCGCCGCCCCGCCGAGCGACAGGATCGCGTTCCATCCCGCCATCGAGATACCGAGGAACGACCATTGCACCTGGTCGCAGCGGACCAGCGGAGCGGCGGTGATCTGGCGCAGAAGGTCGGCGGTGCTCGCGCCGCGCGACGTCGCGGTGCAAGTGGTGAAGCCCTCGAAAATCTTGAGCTCGACGCCGGCATGATAGACGCCGATCGCGCCGGAGACGGCGATCGCCAGCGCCGCGAGCAGGGTCAGGCCGCGCGAGCGACCGGTATCGGCCGGCGCCGTGAAGGCGAGTGCGGCAAGCACCGCCGCGGCCATGTGCGGGTAGCGCTGCCACCAGCACATCTCGCACGGATTGAGGCCGCCCAGATATTGCGAGCCGAACGCCCCCGCGAGCAGCGCCAGCGGAAGGAGCAAGGCGACCCAGCGCGCGGTCGCGGCGCGGGAGTGCGCCGCCGGTCCGCGCGGAAGGTCCGCAACCGCTTCGTTCATGCGGTCCCTAACGCCCCTTGCGCTGCGCGATCGCCGGAGCCGGAGCGACCGGGTGCGCGATCCGCTTCAGCGTGTTGAGGGCATAGAAGAGCTGATAGTCCTTGATGCCCTTCTTCTCGAGGTCCTCCGCCCTCGCGGTGAAGCGCGGATCGCGGGTGTCGTCGCTCTCGAGCAGCTTGTCGTCGACCTTGGCCTGGTTGAGCAGGTGACGGCGCAGGTCCGCCTCGCGCAGCACCGGGCGGTCGCGGTAATCGGGGTCGGACAGCTGCGGCACGGTGATGTCGGGATCGATCCCGCCTTCCTGCACCGAATGGCCCGACGGCGTGTAGTAGCGCGCCGTCGTCAGCCTGAGCGCGCTGCGGTCGCCGAGCATGGCGATCGACTGGACCGAGCCCTTGCCGAAGGTGCGCTCGCCCATGACCAGCGCGCGGCGATGGTCCTGCAGCGCTCCGGCGACGATCTCAGAGGCGGAGGCGCTGCCGACGTCGGTGAGGACGATCACCGGCAGCCCGTTGGCGAGGTCGCCGGGCTTGGCATAGTAACGCTGGATGTCGTCCTTCTCGCGCCCGCGCTGCGAGACCACCTCGCCGCTGTCGAGGAAGGCGTCGCTGACCCGGATCGCCTCGTCGAGCGAGCCGCCGGGGTTCGAGCGGAGGTCGATGATATAGCCCAGCGGCCTGCCGCCGATCGATTTCTCGATCGAGCTGATCGCCGCCTCGGTCGCGGCGCCGGTGCCGGCGGCGAACTGGTTGATGTTGATGATGCCGATGCCGTCCTTGACCTCCCACTTCACCGGCCGGAGCTGGATCTCCTCGCGGGTCAGGGTCACGTCGAAGGGCTTGTCGCGGCCCTTGCGGACGATGGTCAGCTTGATCGAAGTGCCGGGCTTGCCGCGCATCTTCTCGACCGCTTCGTCGAGCGTATAGCCGACGATCAGCTCGCCGTTGATGTGGCTGATATAGTCGCCGGCCTTGATCCCCGCGCGCCATGCCGGCGTGTCCTCGGTCGGGGCGATCACCTTGACGGTGCCGTCCTCCATCCCGACCGACAGGCCGAGCCCGCCGTAGCTTCCGTCGATCAGCGTCCTCAGCGCGTCATAGTCCGCGCCTTCCGCGTAGCTCGAGTGCGGGTCAAGCGCGGCGAGCATCCCGTCGATGGCGCCCTTGATCAGAGTGTGATCGTCGACCGGGACCACATAGTTCTGCTTCACCTGCTGGTAGATGCTCATGAACTTTTCGAGTTCCTGGTAATTGGTCGTGTCCGCCGCGGCGAAGGAGCTGGCGGTGACGGGGACCAGCGCAAGCGCGCTCACCAGGGCGAGCGGCGGAAGGAACTTGTGCAATGCTTTCATGGCTTTCATGGTCGACGGTCCTGTTTCGGCGGACACGCGTTCTAGCCGCCTTCGCCCCCTTTTGACAGAGTTTGAGATGAACCTGCGATGAGGGCAGGGGAGATGTGGCGCCCATTTTGGGACAGTTCCACCTCGATGGGGCCGAGCGCCCGGCCGAGCGGCTCGCCGGCCGAAACCCGCGCGCCCGGCCTCAGCGGCGAGGCGACATTGACGATGAGGCTGATCCACCCGCGGCCGTGATCGATGATGACGATCCCGTCATGGCTGCGGAACGGGCCGGAAAAGCGGACCACGCCCGATGCGGGGACGATCAGCTGGGTCCCGCGCCCCGTTGCAAGGGTGATCCCGCGCGAACGGATCCCGCTTGAATCAACCGAGCCGAGCCCGTCGACGACCGGCGCCGCGGCGGGAAGCCGGTAGGCGAAGGGGGCGCTCGGCCGCTGCCCTTCGGGCGGGGCCGGGCGGGGCGGGGCGGGATCGGTCGCGGCGAGCTCCGCCGCCACTTGCCGCGCCGAGCGGGCGTCCGCCCGGGCGCCGCGCAGGACCTCGGCCTGCTCGCCGGCAGCGAGCGCGACGTCCCCGGCGCTGAGCGCCTGCCCGCCCGCCGATGCGGCCATGCGCAGCGCGCGCTGCTCGAACGAAGCGAACGCCTGCCGGCGCGATTGCAGCGCCTTGCGGCTTTCAACCAGCTCGCGGCGGGCGGCGAGCGCGGCTTGCTCGAGCCGCTCGCCTTCGGAGAGGCGCGCGGAAATGGCCGACGTCCGCGCGCGGATCACGGGCAGGGTCGAATCGAGCAGCACCCGCACCCTGACGAACTCGTCCGTGCTGCCCTCGTCGGCGAGCGCCAGCAGGGGCGGGCGCTGCGACATCATCACCAGCCCGGCGAGGAGCGAGGAGACCGGCCGCTGCCGGCGCTGCAGCTCGGCGCGGCTTGCCGCGGCGCGGGCGGCGGCGATGCGCAGGCGCACGTCGGCGGCGGTGATCCGCGCTTCGGCCGCCTCGATGCCTTGCGCCGCCGCCGCCTGCTGCGCGCGAAGGCGCTCGGCCTCGCCGCGGGCGCGCCCGGCAAGCGCTTCCAGGCGCTTCGCCCGCGCTTCGGCGGAGGCCTGCTCGGCCATGGCATTTTCCAGCGCCACTCCGGCGGGATCGGGAGCGGTCTGCAGCGGCGCACTCGCCGCGGCGGCCAGCGGCAGGATCAGGGCGAGGGTGGCGATGCGTCGCACCAGCCTATCCTTCGCGATGATAGGGGTGGTTCGCAAGGATCGACGTCGCCCGGAACAATTGCTCGGCGAGCATCGCGCGGACGAGCAAATGCGGCCAGGTCGCGGGGCCGAACGACAGCAGCAGGTCGGCCGAGCGGCGCAGCTCGTCGCCATGGCCGGCGTGCGCACCGATGAGGAAGCGCGCCTCGCGCTTGCCGCCGTCGCGCCACGCCTCGAGCCTGCGCGCGAGCTCGACCGACGACAGCGCCTCGCCGCGCTCGTCGAGCGCGACCGTCACCGCGTTGGCGGGAAGCGGCGCGACATTGCCGCCGCGCTCGGGAAGCTCGGTCAGCCTGGTCGGCCAGGCGATGCGCTTGAGATAGCGCTCGACGAGCTCGGCCTCGGGCGATCGCCCGATCTTCCCCCGAGCGACGATGTGCAGGAGCACTAGCGGGTGGTGAGTGCGGGCGCGCCGAACGGCCAGGTGAGGACTTTGGTGAAGCCGTCGTAGATCGCCCGCGCCGCCTCGGCGATGGTCCGCGGCCGGTCGCTTCCGCCGCGCGCGAAGATGGCGACCGCGACGCGGTGGCCGTCGGGAAGCGTGACGAAGCCGACGTCGTCGGTGAGGCCGTTGAGCGTCCCCGTCTTGTGCTCGACCGGGGTCCCGAAGGGCAGGAGCGCCTTCATCCGGTTCTTGCCCGTCTGGCACTGCGCCATCAGGTCGAGCAAATAGTTGCGGCTTTCCGGCTTGATTAGCTCGGCGCGGTAGATGCGGCGGAGCAGGTCGACCATCGCCTTGGGCGTGCTCGAATCGCGATGATCCCAAAGGTCGCGCTTGTCGCGCAGCAACTGGGCGATGTTGCGGTCGACGCGAAGGCCGGTGACGCCATTGTCGCGAAGCCATTTATGCACCGCATGCGGGCCGCCGAGGTCGGCCAGCAGGATGTCGGTCGCGCGATTGTCGCTGTGGATCATCATGCGCGCCATCAGGCTCCGCGCGGACTGGCCGCTGATCGTGTCGTCGAGCGAGCGGCGCCCGTGATCGACCTGGGCGAGGTAGAGCGCGGCGATGGCGACCTTGACCGTGCTCGCCATCGGGAACGGCTGGTCGCCGCGGACGCTCACCATCTCCCCGGTCTTGAGGTCGAGGGCGGCAATCCCGACGTCGGCCGTCTTGCCGGCGATCATCGCGCCGAGCTGCTGCTCGAGGTTGATGAGGTTGGGCGAGGAGGCCGCTGCCGCGGGCTGCGCGACAAACGCCAGGAGCGACAGCAGGAATGCAATCAGTCGCATTGGAGCCCTCACCCGCGAGCTGCAGCGTTCAGACCGTTGTCATCGCCGAACGCCCACATTCGTTCCAAATTGTAAAAATTCCGTACTTCGGGACGGAATAAATGCACGATGACATCATCGGCATCAATCAGAACCCAGTCGGCAGCGGGCAGTCCCTCGATCCGCACGGTTCGTCCGAATTGTTGCTTGATCCGCTCGGCCAGCTTGGTCGCCATCGACGCCACCTGGCGTGTCGAGCGGCCCGAAGCGATCACCATGTGGTCGGCGATGTTGGACTTGCCGGCGAGCGGGATGGTGACGACTTCCTGCGCCTGATCGTCGTCAAGCGATTGAAGAACGACACGGTGGAGCTGTTCGACGTCGATGGGAGTGCGGCCGTTACCGGCGGTCTCAGCGGGACGTTCGGTCAAGGGGTCTCCTGGAGGACAATGGCGGCGCCAGACGCGGAACACGCGGAACGCGCGAAATGGAACGGCGGTGCCAGTTGGGTGTCAGCGCGCGAATGGCGGTCGAGGACGAAGGATCGGGGGGCAGGCGAAGCAGGATAATCGCCGGTGCACTCCACTCCGTCCAATCTTTGGCCTGGCTGGACGGACGGACGAACCGGCGCAGCCAGCCCATCGCGCGCGCCGCGTGGGCGGTGCGATCATAACCGGGGCGGCGAATCACCGCAATCGGCACTTCCCGCGCCAGCCCCCTCCAGTCCCGCCACCGGTGAAAATTTGGCAGTGTGTCGCTTCCGAGCAACCATATGAAATCATTGGCCGGGTAGCGTCGCTTGAGCTTGCGCACCGTATCGACGGTGTAACGCGTGCCCTCGCGCTGCTCGAAGTCGCTGACCCGGATGCGCCCGCCGCGCGCCATGCGCCCGGCCGAGCCGAGCCGGTCGGGGTAAGGCGCCATGTCGCTGGCGCCCTCTTTCAGCGGATTGCCAGGGGAGACCAGCCACCAGACTTCGTCGAGGCCGAGCGCCCGCATCGCAGCGAGGCTGATCCGCCGGTGCCCCTTGTGCGCCGGGTTGAACGAGCCGCCGAGAAGGCCGATGCGCGCCATGTCGCGGACGGCTAGCATGGGGCATTCGCACCGCCTAATCTCCGCTTGCAGGGGGCAATGGGCATGGGCGATCTCGAGGGCATAGGCGGCGCGGTGACGGGAGCCCTCCTCGGCCGTGCCGTGGAGCCGCAGGCGGGCGAGGTCGGCCCCGACGGGCGCACGCACGAAAGTCATTGCCTCAACTGCGGCACCGAATTGATCGGCGCCTTCTGCCATGCCTGCGGCCAGCACGCCCACGTGCGGCGGACGCTCACTTCCCTGTTCCACGATTTCATCAACGGCATGCTCAATTTCGAGGGGAAGGTCTGGCGCACACTCCCGCTCCTCGCGTGGAAACCGGGCCGGCTCACCCGCGAATATATCGACGGCCGCCGGGCGACCTTCGTCTCGCCGGTCGCTTTGTTCCTGTTCTGCGTCTTCCTGATGTTCGCGACCGTGGAGACTCTCGGCGGCAACCTCGGCGACCTGCCTGCCGCGGCAAAGGAGGACCTCAGGACCCAGCTCCGGTCGGAGCAACAGAAGCTCGCCAGGCTCGAGGCGCAGCGGAAGACCATCGTGGAGGCAAAGCAGCCCACCGCCAGGGTCGACGAGCAGATCGCCGATTTGCGCGCTTCGATCGAGGCCGGCGAGGCTGTCCAGCGCGGCGACTTCAGCAAGACCGCGGTGCGGACCTCGACCAACCTTCCCGACTGGGTCAACGACAGCATCGGCAAGGCGGCGAAGAACCCCGAGCTCCTGGCCTACAAGCTGCAGAACAATGCGTCCAAGTTCAGCTGGCTGGTGATCCCGCTGTCGGTGCCCTTCGTGTGGCTCCTGTTCCCATTCAGCCGGCGCTTTCGCCTCTACGACCACACCGTCTTCGTCACGTATTCCCTGTGCTTCATGACTCTGCTGGTCGTCGCCGGGGTCGTCTTGCAATCCGCCGGGCTCGCCGCCCTCGGCGCGCTGCTGTGGCTGATCCCGCCCTTCCACATGTACCGGCAGCTGAAAGGGGCCTACGCGCTCGGCTGGTGGGGCGCGCTGTGGCGGACGATCCTGCTGACCATGTTCGCTTTGCTGGTGATCAGTCTCTACATCGCCGTGGTCATCGGCATGGGGACGATGGATTAGCCGAAGCGGCTCAGGAAGGCGTCGATTGCCCCCAGGGCCTCCGGCTCGCTGAGCTCGGGCGGATGGCCCACTCCAGGCACGGTCACGAAGGTTGCGCCGGGCGCGGCGGACATCATCCGTTCGAAGGTTTCCGCCGTCAGCAGTTCGCTGATCTCGCCGCGGATCGCGAGCAGCGGCTTTTGCGCGAGCCCCACAAAGAGCGGCCACATGTCGATAGCCGGTGCTGACTCGCCCGCGCTGAAGGGCACAGCGATCGCGGGGTCGTAATCGAAGCGGATCTCGCCGTCCCGCTCGCTGCAGTTACGCCGCGCGACGCGCAGCCAGTCCTCATGCTTGTACCCCGGGAACGCCTCCCCGATGCTCGCCGCGACGGACCGCGCCGCCTCGTCCCAACTCCCGAACCGCGGGTCCATCCCGACATAGGTCTTGATGCGGTCCACGCCGATTGTTCCGATCTCGGGCCCGACATCGTTCAGCACTGCGGCGGCGATCCGCCGCGGGGCAATTGCCGTCATGGCCATCGTGACCAGTCCGCCGAGCGAAGTGCCGATGAAAACGGCCTCCTGGACGTCGAGCTGATCGAGCATCTCGACCACGTCGAAGGCGTAGGTCGGCGGGATGTAGCGCAACGGCTGCGGGTCGTACTCGCTCATGCCCCGGCCGCGCGTGTCGAGCGCAAGTACCCGGAAGCGGGGGCTGTAGCGCTCGGCGAGCTCGGCATAGTCGCGAGCGTTGCGGGTAAGGCCGGGAAGGCACAGCAGCGGCGGCCTGTCCGCGCTTCCGGGATAGTCGCGATAATGCAGGCGAAGCCCGTCGCGGACGGTGAAATAGCCGTCGCGGTACGGCTCCGGAGCGCTCTCGCTCGTCATGCGGCGAGGCCGTTGCGCAGCAGGCGGCTGGTGACTTCGGCGATGTGGCCGGGGTCGGCGCTCGACCACACCTCGAACTTCAGGCCGAGGAACACGTTGGCGCCCATGATCGCCCAGGCGAGCACCTCGAGGTCCTTGTCGCTGTAGCCGGCCGCGACCTCGCCCTTGTCGCGCGCTGCGGCGAGGCGGCCCGCGATGCGCGCGGCGGTCGTTTCATAATGTTCGCGATAGGCGGCCGGCTCGACGAACTCGGCCTCGTCGATGATGCGATAGACGTCGCGGTGCTCGCGCGCGAACTGGAGGAAGGATTCGAGCGCCCGGCGCTCGCCGTCCATCGCATTTTGGGCGTTGCGCAGCGCGGGCGCGACATGGTCGCGAACCTGCTCGGACATGTCCTTGACCAGCGCCTGAAACACCGCCTCCTTGGAATCGAAATATGTATAGAAGGTGCCCAGCGCGACCCCGGCGCGCTGGGTGATGGCGACGATCGAGCTGTCGGAAAATCCGCGCTCGCCGAACTCGTCGCGCGCCGCGTCGAGGATCTTGCGCAAGGTGCGCTCGCCGCGCGCGGTGCGCGGTGCCTTGCCGTCGCTGGCGGGGCTGCTGTGAACTTCGTTTTCTACGCCCGCCCCCATGGTTCGGATCCCTAACGCTGCGGCTCGCGATTTCGCAAGTTGAAAGCCGGTTCAAGTTTCACTATGGCTGTTTGCGAGCGCGAGCGCAACCGCTCGCGGAGGGAGAGAATCAATGCACATCCAAGTCGCCCGCGCAGCGTTGCTGGCCACTGTCGCCGCCGCGGCGGTGTTCGCAGCTCCTGCCCAGGCCCAGACCGCGGCACAGACGACGGCCGAAGCCGACCAGCCGCCGCCGGTGGCGCCCGAAGCCACGGCTGCCGCCGACAATTCAGGCACGGGTGCGGGCACGGGCGACATCGTCATCACCGCGCGGCGCACCGAGGAGCGGCTGCAGCGCGTCCCGGCCTCGGTCTCCGCCTTCAACGAGCGCGCGCTCGACCGCATCCAGGCGCAGGACACCACCGGCCTCCAGGGCGCGGTTCCGAACCTCAACATCGTCCAGGGCCGCGGCTCCTCCAACGCGACCAACATCTACATCCGCGGAATCGGCCAGCCCGACGCGCTGCAGACCTTCGATCCCGCCGTCGGGGTCTATGTCGATGACGTCTATCTCTCGCGCATTCGCGGCAACCAGCTCGACCTCCTGGACGTCGAGCGGATCGAGGTGTTGCGCGGGCCGCAGGGCACGCTCTACGGCAAGAACACCATCGGCGGCGCGATCAAGTTCGTCACCCGCAGGCCGGGCGACACGCTGCGCGCCAACGGCTCGATCGCGGTCGGCTCCTACGACCAGTTCGACATCAAGGGCGCCATCTCGGGGCCGCTCGCTCCGGGTGTCTCGGCGGGGTTCTCGGTGCTTCGGGCGCAGCGCGACGGCTTCGTCGAGGACCGGCTCGACGACCGCGAGTACAACGACAAGGACACGATCGCCGGCCGCGCGGCGCTGGCCTTCACCCCGGCGTCCAACATCCGCATCGACCTCACCGCCGATTATTCGCGCGACGATGCCAAACTGAACGTCGGCCGCCCGGTCAACAATCTCACCACCTTCTCGGGGACGACCCTGGTTGTCGTCGATCCGGTCGGCTCGGGCCATTACGACTGGAAGGGCGAGACGACCCCTGGCTTTCCCAACTCGACCAAGCTCAAGCATTACGGCTTCTCGGGCACCGCGGCGATCGACGTGACCGATGCGGTGACGCTGAAGTCGATCACCGCCTATCGCAACCTCAAGACCGACGACTTCATCGACATCGACGCCACGCGCTACGAGATCGGCGACGTCTTCGTCGGGGTCGACCAGAAGCAGTTCAGCCAAGAGTTCCAGGCGACCTATAGCGGCGAGCGCCTCTCCGGCGTGGCCGGCCTTTATTACCTGCGCGAGCGCGTCGGCTCGCACCAGGAGGCCTATGCCGACGACCTGTTCGGGCCGCTGTTCGGCAACCCGAGCTTCCTGCGCACGATCGACGACGACCTTCTGACCCACAGCTATGCCGCTTACGCCAACGGCAGCTTCAGCCTGACCCCGACGGTCCGCCTGTCGGCGGGTCTCCGCTACACCAAGGAGAAGAAGGACTACGACCGCACGACGTCGATCTTCCTCGGCGGCTTCTTCGCCGGCAAGTACGATTATTTCCCGCACGACAGCTGGTCGGACTGGTCGCCGATGGCGAGCATCGACTGGCAGGTGAACCCGAAGACCATGCTCTATGCGCGCGTCGCCAAGGGCTTCAAGTCGGGCGGGTTCAACGGCCGTGCGAACACGGCGGGCGAATCCTCGGCCTACGATCCGGAGACGGTGTGGTCCTATGAGGCGGGCTTCAAGAGCACCCTGTTCAACCAGCTCAGGCTGAACGGCGCGGTTTTCGACAACGAGTACAAGGACTTCCAAGCGCGCGTGTCGGGGCTCGACGTCGACCCGATCACCGGGCTTCCGGCACCGGTCCTGTCGGTCCTCAACGCCGGCAAGCTGCGCATCCGCGGGGCGGAGCTGGAAGCGGCCTGGACACCCGTCCGCGGCCTGCTGCTCGACAGTCAGATCGGCTATCTCGACGCCGAATATAAGGACTTCGACGACGTCCGCTTCACCGCCTGCTGCGGCGGCAGCCGCGCCTTCCAGACCCCGGCCTTCGCGCCGCACTGGACGATGCGCTTCGGCGCCCAATATGCGTTCGACATCGGGTCCGCCGGGTCGATCACCATCGGCGGTCAGACCCGCTACAAGTCGCGCACGGCGCTGGCAGTCGACAATACGTTCGTCATCGGCAGCGGTCCGGCATCCGGCACCAAGACGGAGATCGAAGGGCTGTTCCAGGACGGCTACTGGGTCCACGACGCGCGGATCGAATGGGAAAATCCCTCGAAGAAGCTCGCCCTTGGCCTCTACGGCTACAATCTCAGCGACCGCGCCTACAAGACCGACGCCCAGGAGTTCTCCAGCGTCGGCGGCATCCGCACCGTTTATTACGGCGCGCCGCGCACGGTGACGCTGCGGCTGACCGCGCGCTACTAGGCGCCAGGGCAGTGGCGGGCGCTTGCCGCTCCGCCACTGCCGTGCAACGGTCCCGCCGATGAGCTCGCGCCCCACCGCCGCCGCGCCCCGAGCGGGCGTCGTGCTGTTCCTGCTGCTCCTCGCTTACATCTTCAACTTCCTCGACCGCACGATCCTCAGCATCCTCGCCGGGCCGATCATCAAGGATTTGAAGCTCGACGACGCCCAGTTCGGAGCGATCGGCGGGCTCGCCTTCGCCATCCTCTATTCGGTGCTCGGCGTGCCGCTGGCGATGCTCGCCGACCGCACCAGCCGGAGCCGCGTGATCGCCGGCGCGCTCGCCGTGTGGAGCGCCTTCACCGCCTTGTGCGGAACCGCGACCGGCTTCGGCCAGCTCTTCCTCTACCGCCTCGGCGTCGGCGTCGGGGAAGCCGGCGGGGTTGCCCCCTCCTATGCGCTGATCGCCGATTATTACCCGCCGCAGCGGCGGGCGCGGGCGCTCGCCATCTTCTCCCTCGGGATCCCCATCGGCCTTGCCGCGGGGACGCTGATCGGCGCCTATCTCGCCGCGTGGATCAACTGGCGCAGCGCCTTCCTCGCCATGGGCGTCGCGGGACTCATTCTGGCGCCCATCATGCTGATCTTCGTTCGCGACCTGCCGCGCGGCGACCGGCCGGCTGGCGAGGCCGTCCCGCTCACCCGCGCTTTCCCGATCGTCGCGCGCAAGCCGGCCTTCTGGCTGATGGCGCTGGCTTCGTCGTGCAGTTCGCTCGCCGGCTATGGCCTGGCGCTATGGGTGCCCTCGGTGCTCGAGCGCAGCTTCGGCTTCGGCCTGATCGAGCGCGGGCAATTCCTCGCGTCCCTGTTCATCATCGGCGGGACGGCCGGCGTGTTCGCCGGCGGCTGGCTGGCGGATCGCCTGGGTCAGGCCGACCGCCGCTGGTACGCCCGGCTCCCCGCCATCGCCTGGCTGATCACCGCGCCGACATTCGCCATCGGCCTTCTCACCAGCGACCCGTGGATCGCCTGGCCGTTCCTGTTGATCCCCAATGCGCTCAACATCCTCTGGCTCGGCCCGGTGACGACCGCGGTCCAGCACCTCGTGCCGCGGCCCATGCGGGCGACCGCTTCGGCGAGCTTCCTGCTGATCAACAACCTCATCGGCCTCGGCGTCGGGCCGACTTTGATCGGGGCGCTGTCGGTGATGTTCAAGGCGCGCTTCGGCACCGAGGCGCTGCGCTACGCGGCGGTCAGCGTGGTCGGCTTCTACCTCGTCGCCGCCGTGCTGATGGCCTTCGCGATCAAGCGCTTGCGGGCCGATTGGGTCGACGACGCCTGACCCTCCCGGGCTTGACTTCGGCCGGCATATCCGCTTGAGGCCAGCGCGACCGGCGGGGCCCAGCTCCGCCTGTTTCATTTGGGGTTTGCGCGCTGCCCCGAACCATCGCGTGGCCGGGCTTACCTCATACGGAGCCCCGACGAACGAAAGGATTGAACGATGCGTCATCGCGTCGGCGGACGGAAACTTCAGCGCACCTCGAGCCACCGCGCGGCCCTGTTCCGCAACATGGCGGCCGCGCTCATCAAGCACGAGCAGATCACCACCACGACGGCCAAGGCGAAGGAGCTTCGCCCCTATGTCGAGAAGCTGATCACGCTGGCCAAGCGCGGCGGCCTTTCCAACCGCCGCCTCGCCCAGTCGCGGCTGATGGACGACGCGCAGCTCGCCAAGCTGTTCGACGTGCTCGCGCCGCGCTACGCGGCCCGCAACGGCGGCTACACCCGCATCATCAAGGCCGGCATCCGCGCCTCCGACGCGGCGCCGATCGCCGTGATCGAGTTCGTCGACCGCGACCCCGAGGCCAAGGGCCAGGATTCCGGGCCGGTGATGAGCGAGGAATTCGAGGCCGCCTGAGCCGTCGCGCGACGAACGCCTTGAGAATCAAGAGGCGCCGCTGCTAGCGCAGTGGCGCCTTTTTGATTCCGGGGAGTGGGAAATGCGTCGTGGTCTTGCTGTCGTCCTTCTTTCGAGTGCCTGCGCGATGATGCCGTTCGACGCGGCGAGTGCCGCCGCGCAGCCGGCGCCAGCCGCGGCCCCCGCCTTCGTCTACCCGCCGGCGCGCCGGGTCAACCTCGTCGAAACGCAGTTCGGCGTGCCCGTCGCCGACCCCTACCGCTGGCTCGAGAATGACGTGCGCAACGACCGCGAGGTCGCCGCCTGGGTCCGCGAGGAGAACAACGTCACCGAAGCCTTCCTCCAGACGCTGCCGCTGCGCGACTGGCTCAAGCAGCGCATGACCGCGCTTTACGACTACGAGAAATACGGCTTGCCGCGGCAGAAGGGCGGCCATTATTTCTACACCCACAACAGCGGCCTTCAGAACCAGTCCGTGCTGTTCGTCCGCGACGGGCTCAGCGGCGCGCCGCGCCAGCTGATCGACCCCAACGGCTGGTCGGCCGACGGCGCGACTGCGCTCGCCGAATGGACCCCGAGCGAGGACGGCAAGCTGCTCGCCTACGCGATCCAGGACGGCGGTACCGACTGGCGCACCGTCAAGATCATGGACGTCGCCACCGGCAAGACGCTGTCCGACGAGCTCAAGTGGCTGAAGTACGGCGGCGGCGTCAGCTGGGCGAAGGACGGCAGCGGCTTTTATTATTCGCGCTTCCCCGCGCCGGCGAAGGGCGGCACTTTCCAGAGCGCCACGCTCGACCAGAAGGTCTATTTCCACAAGCTCGGAACGCCGCAGACGGCCGACCGGCTGGTCTATGCGACGCCCAAGAGCCCCAAGCTCGGCCACGATGCCGAGGTCAGCGACGACGGCCACTGGCTGGTGATTTCGACCACCGAGGCGGGGGACGAGAACGACGTCCACATCCTCGACCTCACCAGGCCGGGCGCGCAGCCGGTGCCGGTGTTCACGGGCCTCGAGCATCAGTGGGGCTATGTCGGCAACGAGGGCAGCCGCTTCTTCTTCTCGACGGACAAGGACGCGCCGCTGAAGCGCGTCGTCGCGCTCGACTTCGGCAAGCCCGGCGCGGTGCCCACCACTGTTGTCCCGGAAGCGAAGGAAGCGCTTGACGACGTCGACCTAGTCGGCGGCAAGCTCATCGCCTCCTACCTCGTCGACGCCAAGTCCGAGGTGCGCGTGTTCGGCCTCGACGGCCGGGCGCTCACGAACATCGCCTTGCCCGGAATCGGCACGGTCGGCGGCTTCAACGGCCGGATCTCGGACCCGGAGACCTTCTTCTCCTTCGCCAGCTTCAACCGCCCCGCGACCGTCTATCGCTACGATGCCGCCTCGGGCCAGTCGAGCGTCTGGGCCGAGCCCAAGCTGACCTTCGATCCCGCGGCCATCTCGATCGAGCAGCGCTTCTACGCCTCGAAGGACGGCACCCGCGTGCCGATGTTCATTGTCCGCAAGAAGGGCACCACCGGCCCCGCGCCGACCCTGCTCTACGGCTATGGCGGCTTCAACCTGGCGATGACCCCCGGCTTCAACCCGGCCAACATCGCCTGGGTCGAGCGCGGCGGGGTCTATGTCGTCGCCAACATCCGCGGCGGCTCCGAATATGGCAACGCCTGGCACGACGCCGGGCGGCTGGCCCACAAGCAGAACGTGTTCGACGACTTCATCGCCGCGGGCGAATATCTGAAGGCCAACGGCATTGCCGCGCCGCACGGGCTGGCGGCGATCGGCCGCTCCAACGGCGGGCTGCTCGTCGGCGCGGTCACCAACCAGCGCCCCGATTTGTTCGACGCGGTCAGCCCCGGGGTCGGGGTCATGGACATGCTGCGCTTCGACAAGTTCACCGCCGGCCGCTATTGGGTCGACGATTACGGCCATCCCGACAAGGAGGCCGATTTCCGGACGCTGCTCGCTTATTCGCCCTATCATAACCTCAAGGCGGGCGTCGCTTATCCGCCGCTGATCGCGGTCACCGCCGACACCGACGACCGCGTCGTCCCCGGCCACAGCTTCAAATATATGGCCAAGCTGCAGAACCTGGCGGGCACGGGGAGCGCCCCGCACCTCGTCCGAATTGACACCCGCTCGGGCCACGGCAGCGGCAAGCCGATCACCAAGATCATCGAGGAATATTCCGACGTCTACGCCTTCCTCGGCCACTTCACCGGGCTGGATACTACTCGGTAAGCGCCTGATCCTACGGACTTTTTCCA
>DASUXP010000210.1:0-3209 GCA_036377835.1 Sphingomicrobium sp.
GCGACCGGCACGTCCTTGCGGCCGGCGCGGACCGAGACGATTCCGAATTCGGGCTTGCCGCGCGGCGCGGCGGCATGGGCGAATACCTCGAGGCTGGCCGCCACCAGCGGGCTCATCGAGCTGTAGCCCCAGGGGTTGGAAGGGTTGTTCAGCCAGCCGGCGCCGAGACCTGCAAGCTTGCTCGCACCTGCGAGAAGCGAGCGCTGCACTTCATAGGCGTCGTAGAGCATCCAACCTCGTTTCCACCCTCGTCAACAGAACAGATGTGGCGAGCCTTTGTGCCGCTGGCAAGGCCATGCTGCGCCGCAACAGCCGCGCTGCAGCATAGAACCGATCTTATCCACAGCATAATGCTGTTTGAGGCGGCCCTGCCGCGCTGATAGGAGGCCTGGAATGGCCAGTCGTCCCAATCGCCCAAAGGGCCGTTCGATCCGCAGCCTGCGAATGGTGTGGGGATTCGCGCTGCGTTACCCCGGGCACATCGCGATTGCCGCGCTGGCGCTGCTGGTCGCGGCGGCGGCGACGTCGGGCGTCCCTTACGCATTCAAGCTGATCATCGACAAAGGCTTTTCCGCCGACGCCGGCAGCGCCGGCCATCTCGCGCGCTGGTTCCAATATCTGCTGCTGCTCGTCGGCGTGATGGCGACGGCGACTGCCGTCCGCTACTATTTCGTCACCTGGCTCGGCGAGCGCACCGTCGCCGACATCCGCCTCGCCGTGCACCGCAACCTGCTGCGCCTGTCGCCCGGCTTCTTCGAGGAGAACCGCCCGGCGGAGATCACGTCGCGGATCACGGTCGACACGACGATCATCGAGCAGGTCGTGGGGACGACGGTGTCGGTCGCGCTGCGCAACACCATCCTCGGCATCGCCTGCATCGTCATTCTCCTCGCGCTGGCGCCCAAGCTCGCCGCGCTGATCCTCGTCGGCTCGCTGCTGGTGGTCGTTCCGATCGCGGTGCTCGGGCGGCGCGTGCGCTCCATCTCGACCCGCAGCCAGGATCGCATCGCCGACGTCGGCACCGTCACCAGCGAAGTGCTCGGCGCGATGAAGATCGTGCAGGCGTTCAACCAGCAGGGGCGCGAGACCTCGCGCTTCGCCGAGGCCGTCGAGCGGGTGTTCGCGACCGCCAAGCGGCGGATCCTGCTGCGTGCGGTGATGACGGCAATCGCCATGTTCCTGATCTTCGGTGCAATCACCCTGGTGATCTGGCAGGGCGCGGTCGAGGTTTCGGCGGGGCGTATCACCGGCGGCACCATCGCCGCCTTCGTGCTCTACGGCGGGCTGCTCGCCGGCGCGTTCGGCAACCTCTCCGAGGTCTATGGCGACCTGCTGCGCGCCGCCGGCGCGTCGGAGCGCCTGTCCGAGCTGCTCGACGCGCAGCCCGACATCCGCGCGCCAGCGAACCCGGCGAAGCTGCCCGACCTGCCGCGCGGCGAGCTCGAGTTCGACGCCGTCACCTTCCACTATCCGACGCGCCCCGACACCTCGGCCCTCAACGAATTCAGCCTCGCTGTCCGGCAGCGCGAGCGGCTAGCCGTGGTCGGGCCGTCGGGCGCCGGCAAGACGACAATCTTTCAGCTCGCCGAGCGCTTCTACGACCCGCAGGCCGGGCGAGTCCTGCTCGACGGCATAGACCTGTGCGATGCCGACCCGGCCGACGTCCGCCAGCGCATCGCCATGGTACCGCAGGAAACGGTGATGTTCGCTGCCAGCGCCCGCGACAACCTCCGCTACGGCAATTGGGACGCGACCGAGGAGCAATTGTGGGAAGCGGCGCGCCAGGCCAATGCCGCGGACTTCCTCCGCGCCCTGCCCGACGGGCTCGACACCTTCATGGGCGAAGGCGGCGCGCGGCTGTCAGGCGGGCAGCGCCAGCGCATCGCCATCGCCCGCGCGCTGCTGCGCGACGCGCCGCTGCTGCTGCTCGACGAGGCGACCTCGGCGCTGGACGCCGAGAGCGAGCGCCTGGTCCAGGACGCGCTCGATCATCTGATGGCCGACCGCACGACGATCGTCATCGCCCACCGGCTGGCGACGGTGCGCGCCGCCGACCGCATCGTGGTCATGGAACAGGGGCGGATCGTCGAGGAAGGAACGCATTCCGCGCTCACCCGCCGCGGCGGCCTCTACGCGCGGCTGGCGCGCCTCCAGTTCGAGGAGCGCGCGGCCTAGCTTTTCTTTGCGCCCCCGCCCGCCGGCTTGCCACGCGAGGTTGTGCGCCGCGTCGCGGCCTTGCGCGTCGGCTTCGCAGCGCTGCTGCGCGACGCCGCGGGTTTGGCCCGTGCGGCGCTCGGCTTTTTCGCCGCGGTGGCGCGCGAGCCGGCAGTCGACGCCTTCGCCCGCGACGACGTTTTGCGCTTGGCCGTTGCTTTCCGGGTTGTGCTCGCCTTGCGCGCGGTGCTCGAGCGGCCGGACGGTGCCGCCGCCTCGCCGCCGCTGTCGGCCCACTTGCCCGACATCACCCGCTGCGCTGCCTCGGCGACCGCTTCGGCGATCAGCGAGCCGAGCTTGGTCGCGCTTGCGGCGACGTTGCTCGCCGCCTGGGTCGCGGTGTCGGCGGCGTCGAGACCGGCGTCGCGGATCGCCTTGCGCGCCTTGGGGCTGGCGCTGATCGCCGCGGCCGCCGCGGCGAGCCCGGCGGCGAGCATTTCCTTGCTCATCGCCGCCTTGGCGATCTTGTCGACCGTGCTGCCGCTGCCGCCGCCGCCCGAACGCGATGACGAGCGGGACGACGATGATCTCGATGAGCTCTTCTTCGCGGATTTGGCCATCGCTAATTCTCCCTCCTGCGCGGCAAAAGACACTTCAGGTGTGTAACGGTTCCCAATTTCGCGCGGAAGTGCAAGCGCTTCGCTTGCCCGAAAACATGTAAAGGGCACCGCCGCAGGTCCTGCAGCGATGCCCTTCGACATGGTCAGCGGCCGGAGATGTGGCCGTTCGTCAGCACTTAGGGCTTACGAACACCCCTTTCCGACCTCCCTGCTGAACCATGAGACATCGGATCACCTCCTTTCGCTGCGTTGAAGCCATGTCGAACATGATTCGTCTTGGACCGCAGCGCAAGTCTTGTAGTGCGGTGAAATTTCGGCAATCTTCGTCGCTTCGCGCGGCGCAGATCAGGCGCGGCAGTCTTCGATTACGCGCTCGACTTCGGCCCAGTTGGGGAGGACCAGCTGGGGGCCGCCGGTCAGCGTCACGGCGAGGCG
>DASUXP010000211.1:0-3644 GCA_036377835.1 Sphingomicrobium sp.
GAGGTAGATGAGCATCGCCGGGTGCTGCTCGACCGCGGTCAACATGTCCGCGAACTTGCCCAGCACGTGCGGCCGGATCGCCTCGAACTCGAGCAGGCCGGCAAGGCCGATCACCGGCAGCTTGTCGGCGGAAATGGCGAAGTGGTTGGCCCAGAAATGCACCAGCCGCTCGACGAAGGGCGCGGCCGCGGTGAGCGCGGCCTCCACCCGGGCCCCGGTCATGACCAGATAATCGTCGCGGATGCTCCGGCGGAGGTAGCGCCTCGTCGAATCGGGTAGGCCGTTGCCTTGCTGCTCCGGCTTGTCCGTCGCGCCCGCCGTTTGCATCTGCCGGCGCTGTTGGCGGCCCATGCGCGCCTCGGCGATATAGGCGCCGAGCTCCTGGACGACCTCGCTGCGCGCCGGAACGGCGGCCAATGCCTGCGGCCTCGGCTCGAACCGGTCGAACTGGGCCAGCAGCCAGGCCTTGGGGTCGGTCGGAAGCGGGTCGCTGGCGCGCGCTCCGAGGCCGAACCGATTGAGCGCGATAGCGGCGGCGTTCATAGGCTATCCCTCGGGGGTCGGAACCCTCGCCCCGCCGCGCTGAACGCAGGCTGAGCATCGCCCTAACGCCGCTCGCGCCCGAATCCTTCGCTTCAGAAACGGTCGGGGAGCTCGACAGGCCCGACCAGCTCGGCGTGCCGCGCGATGGCGTAGCGGTCGGTCATGCCGGCGATATAGTCGCCGATGGTGCGCAGCTGCCGGAGCCGGTCTTCGCCGCGTCGCCACGGCTCGGGCAGAAGCGACGGATCGTTGCGGTAAGCCGCGGCGAGGTTGGCGACGACGCGCTGCGCTTCGTCGCGCACCGCGGTCAGCTGCGGCGAATTGTACAGCCGCTCGTAGAGGAACCGCTTCAGCTCGCGCTCCTCGGCCGCCAACGCAGCCGAGAAGCCGACGAACGGCCGCCCGGCAGAGCGGACGTCCTCCACCGACTCCACCCCCGCGTCGCCCACGCGATGCCTGGTCTCGGCGAGTACGTCACCGACCATCGCGCCGATCATGTCGCGGACGAGTGCGCGCTGGCGCCTTTCGACGGAAATGCCGGCGTGGCGCTGGCCGATCGCCGACCAGTGCCGGCGGACGATGGGAAGCTCGACCAGCTCGTCGAGATCGACGATGCCGGCGCGCAAGCCATCGTCGATGTCGTGATTGTCGTAGGCGATATCGTCGGCAATTGCCGCCACCTGCGCCTCGAGCGACGGCCAGGTGGCGAGCTCGAGGTCCCAGGCCGCATTGGCCTCGGCCATTGCCCATTCCGGCTCGGCGACCGGCCCGTTGTGCTTGGCCAGCCCCTCGAGCGCGTCCCAGCTGAGGTTCAGCCCGTCGAATTCCGGATAGGGCGTCTCCAGCCGGGTGACGACTCGGATCGTGTGGCCGTTGTGGTCGAACCCGCCGGCATCGGCGAGCGCGGCATCGAGCGAGTCCTCGCCGGCATGGCCGAACGGCGGATGGCCAAGGTCGTGGGCGAGGCACAGGGCCTCGGTGAGGTCCTCGTTGAGGCCGAGTGCGCGGGCCAGGGTGCGGCCGATCTGCGCGACCTCGATGCTGTGGGTCAGGCGAACGCGGAAATGGTCGCCGTCGGGCGCGACGAACACCTGGGTCTTGTGCCTCAGCCGGCGGAAAGCGACCGAATGAACGATGCGGTCGCGGTCGCGCTGGAAGATGTCGCGGGGGCCGCGCGGCCCGCTGTCCGGTTCAGGGTGAAGGCGCCCGCGCGATCTCGACGGCTGCGCGGCGACGCCGGGTGGCAAGCTCATTCCGTACCGAGTGGCACAATCCTGTCGGAATCGGAATTGGTCCATTTGAACGCATCGACGCCGATGGTCTGCAGATCTTCGGCGAAGGTCTCCGCGTCGGAAGCCCCGCGGAACGGCCCGATCACGAGCCGCGCCCGGTCGGCGCTCTGGGCGACGAAGCCGGTAATGCCGTCGAACAGGTCGCGGTTCCTGGACTTGATACGGCGGAACTGGCTGGGCAGCGCCTCGGCGTTGGAGCCGCTGGCGAGCTGCAGCCAGATCTTGTGCGGGGCGTGACGGGCTGCCTGCTGCTGCGGCTTGCGCTGCACCGGCGCCGCATAAGCGACCCGGGCCGGAGGCGTCGCGGTGAAGGTGGGCGCGGGCGGCGGCGACGGCGCGTGAAGCAGCTCGTCGATGCTGGCCAGCCGGTCGGTGGTCGCCGGCGAGGAGGCCTGCGCCGGCGGATAGCCGGTCGAGGCCGAAGCGAGGACGGCACCGTCCGCATCGGGGAAGATGCCGAGGTTCACGGCGGCGGCCTTCTGCCCCGGCTGGAGGCTGGCGAGCCGCTGCAGGAAGGGAGAGACACGCGCCCAGCTACCCGGCATGGCCGCATCGGCAGCGCGCATCGCTCCGGTCGGATCGCCGGTGAGGGCAAGGACGAACGCGCGCACGCGCCCGGTCGCCGCATCGCCCTTGGCCGACAGCGGCGCGAGGGTCTGCAGGGCTTCGGCCTTGTTGCCGCTGATCGCGAGGCTGAGCGCGAGACGGCGGCGGGCCTCCTGCGCGTCGGGGCCGTTCAGCGCGGCGCGGTAATCGGCCTGCGCCTGGCCCTGCTGACCGAGCAAATCATAGGCGAGCCCGCGGTCGCAGCCGATCTGGCTCATCGACGCGCCGAGTTGCTGCGCGCGCGCGAAATAGGGCATGGCCGCGAGCGGCTCGCCATTGGCGACGGAGACGGCACCCATGCCGGCTTGCGGCATCGGGCTTTGCGGGTTCACCTCATCGGCACGGGCGAAGAAGCCGGCTGCGGCCTGAGCGTCGCCGAGCTCGAGCGCCGACCGGCCGGCGCCGATGAGCGCGCCGAAATCCTTGGGGCTGGATGCAAGCGTGCGGACGTAGCGGGCGAGCGCCGCCGTCGGGCTTTCGTCATAGGGCGAATAGCTACCCTGCGCGGACGCAGCGACGGGCGTCACCGCAACCGCCGCGCCGGCGAGCGCAATCATCGCCGAGATGAATCGAACGTGCACCAAACCCCGCATCATCCCTCCCGTGGCGGAGTGAATCTTGCCGGAACCTTTCTGCCTAGGGGCTTTACGGTGAGCCGTGCGGATGGGGCGGTAAGGCGGGTGAAAGCGCGCAAAAAGAAAGGGGCTGCACCATGCGGAGCAGCCCCCCTTCGTGATTAGCGGATTACTGGTTGTTCTGCCGGTTGAGGAAGCGCGGGATGTCGATCGGCTGCTTGTAGCCGAGGTCATCCTCTTCCTCGTCGAGCTGGGCCTTGGGCGCGCCGCGGGCGATGTTCGACATGCGCTCGAACAAGGTTCCGCCGGCTGCCCCCGCGGGCTGCTCGCCGGCCGCGGCCGCCTCGTCCTCGTCGGCCGGCGGAGCGATCGGCGGCTTGCCGACCGGACTGGTCAGAACATCTTCCTCGCCGAGCAGAAGCTCGTCCCCGTCGACTTCCTCGTCGAGGTCCAGCGGAGCTTCGTCCTCGATTCCCGCGGGCTGCTCCTCGACGATCGCCTTGGGTGCGGGAGCCGGCGCACGGTTCGCCGGGAAGGCGAAGACCTTGCCTGGCGACGGCTGGGCTACGGCGTCGGCCTCGATTCCGGTCGCGACGACCGACACGCGGATCTTGCCGCCGAGGTCGTT
>DASUXP010000212.1:0-3328 GCA_036377835.1 Sphingomicrobium sp.
CGAGGAATGCACCTGGCAGATGGCCGACGGCGAATTCCTCCTGCGCGGCGAGGGCGAGCATTATTTCCACTATCGCAAGGGCCGCGGAGTCACCGTCGAGCGCGGCGATGATGCCGACCCGGACGAAGAATCGCTGTGGCTCAACGGCAGCGTCTATTCGGCGGTGGCGAGTCTCAACGGCCTTTTTCCGATTCATGCCTCGGCGGTCGCGGCGAACGGGGGGGTGTTCGCCTTCACCGGTCCGGCCGGCGCCGGGAAATCGACCATCGTCGCCGCCTTGGGAGCGCGTGGGCTGCCGATGTTCTGCGACGATACGCTGGTGCTCGACCTCTCCGATCCCGAGCGCATCATCTGCCTCCCCGGGCACAAGCGCCTCAAGCTCACCGAAAAGGCCATCGCGCTGACCGGCGCAGCCGCGGAAGAGAGGGTCTCGCCGAGCATTGCCAAACATTATGCCCGGTCGGCCGCCGGCGAGGTCCGCGAGGCGCTTCCCCTCGCCCGCCTGATCTTCCTCGAGGAAGGCTCGGAGGCCGCGATCCTGCCGGTCGCCGGGTCGGAGCGGCTGCTTCGGCTCCAGGACGATCACCAGACTTCCCGGCTGTTCGCCACCGCGCGGCAGTTCGACCGGGCGGGCCTGTTCGCGCACCTCGCGCGCATGGCGCGGCAGATCGAGATGGCGCGTTTCGTTCGGCCGCTCGAGCCGTCGCGTTTCGCGGAAGGCGTTGCGCTGGCGGCGGAATATGTCACTAGCTCGGCTCGGACTTAAGTTCTTGGGACGCAGATGACCACCATCACCAAGCGGCTGGAACGCCTGACCGAAGCCGAGATCGACGACGAGATCGTCGTCATGCTGATCGACAAGGGCGAGTTCTTCTCGCTGTCGGGGACGGCGGTGGCGATCTGGCGCAAGATCGACGGCACTCGCGACCGCTCGGCGCTGAGCCGCGAGCTCGCGGCCGAATTCGACGTGCCCGAGCAGCAGGTCGCGGCCGACGTCGACGAGTTCCTCGAGCGCCTGGGCGGGCTTGGCCTCATTGACGAGCGCTGATCGCTGGCGCGGCTGGCTGGGCACCGCCGCGGCGATGGCATTTATCTCGGCCGCTCGCATCGCAGTGGCCGCCATTCCATTCGACCGGTGGAGGAATTCGCTCGGCTGCTCGGCATCCTCCTCTTCAACCGACTCGCTGAGCACCGCCCGGCGCCTTGCCTCTCAAGTGGAGCGCGCCGCCGTCCGGCTGCCCTTCCCGACCAAGTGCCTGCCCCGCGCCGCGGCGCTGAGCTGGCTGCTGCGCCGGAAAGGCATCGGCCACACCGTGGTGTTCGCCGTCCGCCCCGAGGCCATGCGCGATTTGCCCGATCCGTTGCATGCCTGGGTCGAAATCGACGGAGCGAAGCTGATCGGCGACCTGCCCGGCCCGTGGGTGGAAACGCTGCGCCTCGGCGGCTAAGGCACTGCCAGCGGAGTCGCGGCCTTGAGCCGTTGCAACCGCAGACGGACTTAAGCATTATGAATCGCTTGTGGGCACTTGTACGGTTCACAAGCAGGATTTCGGGAGCTCGGGATGACCAAGGACATCAACACGCGGCAATGGACCAAGCCCGAATTCAAGCACCTGGGCCAGCTTAAGGACATCGGGAAGCAAGGCCCCGGCCCGAACCAGGGCGGGACCAAGTCCTGACCCGCTCCGTGATCGCGGGCCGATCGGCGGCCTTCGCTGCCTAGGCCGGCCGATCCCCTCACCTGAAGCCTCGACATGCTGGCGTTCGCTTGGCCGTGGCACGGCGCCATGGAGGAAGGAACCGAGCGCCTCTCCGAACGGCTGGGAAATTCGCTCTGCGCCGGCATCGGCGGGGAGTTCGGCGCAGTGGGCATCGGCGCGCTCCACTTCGCCTATCGGCCGCTTCGCGCGAACCGGGGGCTGACCCGCGGCTGGCGCCCGGCCGAGCTGCCGGGCGGGAAGATGGCAGCCTTCCACGGCTATTTCGACAATGCCGCCGCGGTCGCCGAGGAGCTCGGCTGTTCGCCGCGTGACCTGTCGCACCTCTACGGACTCGCCGTCGATCGCTGGGGTGACAACGCCGACCTTAGGATCGTCGGCGAATATTGCACGATTGTCGCCGACGCCGAGGCTCACCGAGTCCGCCTCGCCAGAAGCCCGCTGCGGGCGCCGCCGCTTTATTATTTCCACGACGAGCGGCTGGCCGCGGCGGCGTCCGTTCCCCGCGCCCTCTTTGCGGCGGGGGTCGAGCAGCGGGTGAATTATGCTCTCGTCGCCGACAGTGCGCTGTTCAACCGGTCCGACCTCGAATCGAGCTGGTTCGAAGGCATCTTCTCGGTGCCCAAGGGCTGCACCGTCGTCCTCGAACCCGGGCGCGAGCGGCGCATCCGCCGATATTATGACGTGCGCGCGCTTCCCGAAGTGCGCCTCGCCTCCGACGCTGAATATATCGCGCGCGCCGGCGAGCTCCTCGACGAGGGGGTGCGCGCCTGCCTGGCGGGGTTCGACAAACCGGGAGCGAGCCTCTCCGGCGGGCTCGACTCGCCGCAGGTCGCGGTGCGCGCGCTCGCGGCGCTTCCTCCCGGCCGGACGCTGCCCACCTTCACCTTTCACCCCGAGCCCGGCTTCGACGGCCGAGTCGAGCCGGGCAAGATGGGCGACGAGCGCCCGTTCGTTGAAGCCTTCGCCGCCTTGCACCCGGGCCTCGAACCGCACTTCACGGCGAACGAGGGGATTGCCCACGACTTCCGCCTCGCCGAATTCTTCCACCTGATCGGCGCGGCGCCGCCCGGCCTCGCCAACAATTACGTGCTCCATGGCCTCTTCGCGGACGCGGCAAAGCAGGGCTGCGACGTGCTGCTCCTCGCCGAATGGGGCAACCTGACCTTCAGCGACAGCGGCGTCTGGGCCTTCCCCGAATATCTGGTGAGAGGCCGCTGGCGGCAATTGTGGCTGGCGCTGCGGAACCATGGCGGGCGCGACCGGTCGCTGCTGTGGCGCCTGGGTGCGCTGTCCCTGCTGCCGTTCCTTCCCGAGCCGCTGTGGCGAGTCGTGCGGCGCACGGCGCTGCCCAAACAGGAATATCTGGTCGAGCTGATTCAGCCGCTGTCGCCCGATTACCGCGAGCGTTCCGGGGCCAATGCGCGGTTGAAAGCCGCCGGGTTCGAGTTCGAACGCTACCAGCCGCGAAACCGCCGCCACGCGGTCGAGATGATCTTCCGCGAGGAGGATTCGCTGAGCGAGATCTACCAGGGGTTCGAGCAGATTTACGGCGTCGCGCAGCGCGACCCGACCGCCTACCGCCCCTTCGCCGAATTCTGCTTCGGCCT
>DASUXP010000213.1:0-2293 GCA_036377835.1 Sphingomicrobium sp.
CCGGTGAGCCCGATCGAGACCTGGGCGGTCGCTTTGTTCGGCCCCTGCGCAATGACTCGCTGGACCCGCGCCTTCAGCCCGTCGGGGTCCTGGCACTGGCAGATGGGATCGCCGTCGAGATAGCCCACCTCGCCCTTGGCCAGCCGCGCATCCTCCGCGATCGCGGCCGCGAGGCGCGGCGAAAAATATCGGTCGGGGTGGTCGAACGGGTTGAAGCTCTCGCTTCGATAGCCGGCATAGACATGCTCGAGCCATGCCTTGGGTGTCTGTGCCTGGGGCTGAGCCGCGGCCGCGGCGAGAAGGATCAGGATCATGATTGTCCTCCCATGTCCAAAATCTTGCGCCACTCCTCGTCGCGGACCGGCGCAACCGACAGACGCGACTGGCGAATCAGCTCTATCTTCGAAAGGCTCGGCTCGGCCTTGATCTCGGCCAGCGTCACCGGCCGCTTCAGCGCCCGAACCGGCTCGACCCGCACCGACACCCAGTCGCCATCCTTCGGGTCGGGCGCGGCCTCGCGGGTGATGCGCATGATTCCGACCACGGCCTTGTCGGACATGCTGTGGTAGAAAAAGGCTTCGTCGCCGACTTTCATAGCCCGCAGGTGGAGCCGCGCGGCATTGTTGCGCACGCCGTCCCATTCGGTCGCGCCGTCGGCCAGCAGCTGGTCCCAGCCGTAGCTCTCCGGCTCCGATTTCATCAGCCAGTGCGCCATTCCCTGCTCCCGAGTTCGAAGCGGAGAATCGTTACTCCTCCGATGAGCCGACGGAAAGTGGCGGCAGACCGAGCCCTCGCAGCCTGAATAACGGTGGAAAACTGAACAAACTGAAAGAGTTCCGAATTCCATCGCGGCTCGCAAACGGTTCACCGACGAATGGCTTGGCCGCGTTTAACCCTTAACTTATGTGGCTTCAGCGATTGAGAGCGAGTGAGCCCAGAGGCGCTGAAAGACGCCGGGCTCCAGGGCAAGACGGACGAACTTCCGGCATCGCGAAGCAGCGACAAGCGCCCGTTAGCGGCGCGCCGGAAGCTCGATCCGCCAAGGCAAAAGGAACATACATTGGTGAAACTGCTCGGCGGCCGCGCTGCGTCCGCGGTCATGGGGTTGTTCATGCTTGCGCTGGGTTCGAGCGGAGCCAGCGCGCAAAATGTCGGATCTCTGAACGTTCCGGCCGCGGTTAGGGCGCTCGACGTCGACACCGCCGCGCGGCCGCTGGGGACGGCGGTCCACGCCGCGACTGCTCCGGTCGTCGCCGCGACGACGGCGATTGCGACGGTCACCGGCTCGGTGCTCCAGGTTCGGCCGGCGACGTCGGTCACGCTGCCGCTCGTCCCGTCGGTTGCCACCGAAGCTGCGTGGCTGCGCAGCGCCGGCTGGCCGCTTTATGCGCTTGCCGAGCGGTTCGGTGTTGGCGCACCGCTCGACGAGCAGGCGAATTGCATCGCCACCGCAGTTTATCACGAGGCCCGCGGGGAATCGCTCGAGGGCCAGCTCGCCGTCGCCAAGGTGATCATGAACCGCGCCGCGTCGGGGCAATATCCGACGACCTGGTGCGGCGTCGTGAAGCAGCCGTGGCAATTCTCCTTCGTTCGCCATGGCCGGTTTCCATATACCGACACGAATTGTGACGAGTGGCGCAAGGCCGTGGGCATCACCCGCCTCGCCATCGCCAATGCGGTGCCGAGCCTGCCCGATGACGTGCTGTGGTATCACGCCACCTACGTCGCGCCGTCGTGGGGCAAGCGCCTGACCTTCGCGCAAAAGATCGGCACGCACATCTTCTACCGCGCCTGAGAGGCCGTATCATTGATCAGTGGGGCGTCCCCGGCAGCGGTCGGGGGCGCCCTTTTCTCTTTGCTGCATCAACTCGGCGCATCGCCGAGTCGGCTGACCGTTAACTTCGTTCACCGGGGATTCGCAGCGGAAGCGATCCGCGCAACCATCGCCTGACCGGATTTCTTCGAAAGATTTCCGTGGAATAGGGGAGGCTCGGGGGGTGCTCAGGATCCTGATCGTCGAAGACGATTCCCAACTGGCGGCGACGCTCAAATATCTGGTCGAGGACAATCCGCGCTACCGTGTGGTGGCGATGGCCGACCATGCCGACAGCGCCGTCGCCGCGGCCGTGGAGCACGACCCCGATCTCGTTCTCCTCGACCTCCATCTCGCCCACGGCAGCACCGGCTTTTCGGCCGCGGTCAGGCTGAATGAGCTTGGCGTCGCCTGCCTGTTCTGCAGCGGCAAGGCGCCGCGCTTCCATATGCCGGACCTTGCCCTCGGCTGCCTGATGAA